>SLQE01000226.1 GCA_007131635.1 Bacteroidota bacterium
ACGGGTATTATCGGGATGTCCATGCCGACCGCAATTCCTTTTGCGACGCTTAGTCCGATGCGTAATCCGGTGAATGAACCCGGCCCGATCGAAACCGCTACGGCATCCAGATCCTTCGATAATATTCCCGCTTCTGCTATAACTTCATCCACGAATGAGAGCAATAACTCTGCATGACGCTGCGGTGCTCTCTCGTACCGTTCGGCTATCAGAGCACCATCTCTTAATATCGCTGCGGAACAAATCTGTGTTGCCGAATCAATACCGAGAGTCGTCATGTCCACCTACAAAACTGCGCTCTATATGAATCGTTCTCAGATTCTCATTTCTCCCGCTTTCAATCACTATTTTCCAATACGTATCAGGAATAAGCGGTTCAACAAGCTGCGGCCATTCTATTAAACATATATCATTCGATGACAACATCTCATCCATACCTATTTCAATCAACTCATCGATCGATGTAAGTCGGTAACAATCAATATGCTGGATTTGCAATGTTCTACCTTCTCCGTTATATCCGGTGTATTGGTTTACGAGTGTAAACGTCGGACTGATAACCGGTTCATCCACCTGCAGTCCGGCGCAAACGCCCTGAACAAAGCGGGTTTTTCCGCTTCCTAATTCACCGAATAACCCAACAATGTCCCCCCGGCGTAATTGTCCTGCAAATTGCTTACCGATATCGGATGTTTCCGCTTCGGACTTTGATGTAACGACAGACGGTATGGTCATTTGAAAATCCGGCATTTTTTAACGGGGTCTCAATGTGACAACCGGCAAAATCATTTCCTCCATCGACATACCGCCATGCTGAAACGTGTTTTTATACTGGTTTAAATACTTATGGTAATCGGTCGGATACACAAAATAATAATCTTCCTTCGCTATTATGTAATTTGCGGTGATACCGCGATTCGGAAGTTTCAGATCCCCCGGATTCTTGACAAACAATGCATGTTTATCATCGACTTTGAGGTTCCGACCGTACTTATATCTCAAACTTGTTGATGCCTCACGATCACCAAATACCTTCGCACCGCGCGCACTCAAAATGCTTCCGTGATCCGTCGTTACAATAACCGTTACATTTTTTAGCTTTGCAATCGTCTGAAACATACGGAATAACCACGAGTGTTGAAACCAGGATTGCGTGAGGGATCGATATGCCGGTTCATTGGGGGCAATCTCTCTTAGAATATCCGAATCTGATCTGCTGTGCGCAAGCATATCTATAAAATTAACGACAATAGAGACGAGCCGCGCGTTGGATAGGGATGAGATATTTTGTTCCGTGACCCGGCCGAATTCCGGATCGAGGATTTTAATGTATTTCGGCTCGGGTTTCATGGTTATCCGAAGTCTTTCTAGTTGTGCTTCGAGTAACTCCTTTTCATAGCGGTTTCTGCTGTTATCGTCATCCTGTCCTTTCATCCATATCTCCGGATATTGCTTTTCAATCTCCGAAGGATACAACCCGCTGAAGATCGCATTTCGCGAATACGGTGTAGCTGTCGGCAGTATGCCATAGTACCATCTTCGTGAAACGGTATAATCCGCTGAGAGAAGTTTTTCCATGAGCAGCCATTGATCAAATCGTAAACAATCGATCACGAAAAAGAAAACGGTCTTGCCGTTGTCGATTTCCGGAAGTACAAACTCAGGTATAATATCAGGTGAAAGTATAGGTTTACCGTTGCCTCCGTGGATCCAGTTCGTATAATTGTCTTCAATATATTTTGCGAAGGCATTGTTTGCATCCCTTTTTTGTTCCCCCAACATATCCTGCAATCCGGTTTCGCGATGACGATCAAGTTCAAGATCCCAACCGACAATTTTTTGGTATATAGTAATCCACTTCTCGTGTCCCATCGGGGACAGGAGCGAACTTGCTATCGTGCCGAATTCCTGCACATAATCACGCGATGCATGCTCTTGCTCAATCCGCTTGCCTTCAAGGAATTTTTTGCAAATAAGAAGAATTTGACTTGGACTCACAGGTTTAATCAGATAGTCACTGATTTTAGCCCCGATTGCCTCCTCCATCAAAGATTCGGCTTCATTTTTTGTGACCATGATGATAGGTAGTGAAGGTTGTACTTCTTTCATCTCCGAGAGCGTTTTCAGACCGCCGATACCCGGCATCATCTCATCAAGAAAGACAAGGTCGTAACTCTGCCCCTTTACCATCGAGATGGCATCTTCACCGTTGGTGGCAGTATCGACATCATACCCCTTCTCAGCGAGAAATCTGATGTGGGGCTTTAATAATTCGATCTCGTCATCGACCCAAAGAAGTCTTTTACCGATTTTCATTATATGAAGGCAAAATTTATATATAATATATCTAAAACTTTCAAACTATAAAATTTACGTAATAAGATACACAGAGTCAAACTCTCCTGCATCAGTGCAGTAGAATACTACAAATATAACTCTCTTTTGCTGGTTTCTCTACGAAGTGGATTTATGATAGGATTAGCCTATGAAAAGCAGGGGTTTTTCGTAGTAGTTTCAAAATTAAAAAAAAGGTCGATTATCCGGATATACCCTCGACATTCACCCATTGCTTTTTCTGCCAGCTCTCCAACCCTTTTTCTGCGAGCTGTACACCCTTCGCTCCCTCAAGAAGTGTCCACGGAAATGGCTCATCGAGTACAACGTGACGAAGGAAAAGTTCCCATTGCGCACGAAATGCATTTTTGTAAGTTTCCTGCTCCGGTACTAAAGCCCATCCATCATGGAATTTAATCTTCTGTTCTATGTCCGGATTCCAGGTCGGATATGGTGTCGTTCCGTAGTGCTGAACATAACAGTCCCTTAATCCCGCGACCGCGGATCCTTTTGTTCCGTCAACCTGTATGGTAAGTAAATCGTCGCGTTTGACACGCGTAACCCAGGATGAATTAAAATGAGC
>SLQE01000041.1 GCA_007131635.1 Bacteroidota bacterium
GATCCGGCCATCTCGGTACCCACAGCCGTGGCAAAATAGGCAAGCTCATTCCACGGGAGAAGGTATCCGGTAAAACCGAAGCCTAACGCTATAAAGAGAAGTATCACACCGGATATCCAGGTTATTTCACGGGGGCCCCGATATGCTCGCATAAAAAACACGCTTACCATGTGCAATACGACGACGGCGATGAGCACGTTTGCCGCCCAGCTATGAATATTGTGGATAAGCCATCCGAAATACACTTCGTTCATGATATATTGTACGCTTTCGAACGCTTCTTCCGCCGACGGCCGGTAATAGAAAAGAAGCAGGATGCCGGTTACAAACTGTACGATAAACAGAAAGAGCGTCATACCTCCCAGGTAGTACCATATCGTATGTTTGTGTATCGGTACTTCCTTTTTGTCGAGGACATTTTTTATTCCGGCAAAGTGCAGGCGCTCATCCAGCCAGGAGAATAGTGTATGTTTCATAGATATATTCGGTTATGTTCGTGTGACATAAACTTTATCGCCGACAACATTTGTTTGATACTGCTCGAGAGGACGCGGCGGCGGTCCCGATACATTCCGACCCGATAGATCGAACAATCCGTTATGACACGCACACCATATCATTCTCTTATCGTCGCGATACTGAACGATGCAATCGAGATGGGTACAGGTAGCGGTGAATGCCCGGTACTCACTCTCGGAGATGCGGAGTAAAATACCCGGACGCGTACCGAAGCGGAAAATTTTCCAGCCGTTTACCGGAAGCTCGTTCGTTGTTGCAGCTTCAACCGTTGTCGCCGTACCCTCGGCTACCTCCGGCGGTTTGAAGTAACGGAAAACAGGATACAGGATACTCGCCGCTACCGGAATGCTTGTAATACGCAGTAACCAATCGGTAAATTTTCGTCTATTCATAAACGGAAATCCTTACTGACAAGGTGAATTGAATATAAAGAAATATTGATTTCGGAGCTTTCAGGGGAGGACAGATATCCCCGGTCGATTGCGGTTGTGTACCAGATAGTTGCAACATATGGTTGTTCCCGATATGTTGAAGGGTAAAATTCTAGTGACAGAGTATATAGATTAAATTATAATCTATGGAAGGATAACATGCAAGGGGTACATTAACTATTTTATAATTTCCGGGCTACGATCATATATTTATCAACTTGGTTACCTCCTTGACATTCTATCCATTTTCTTATATATTGATATTGATAATCATTATCAATAATGGTGAGATGGATTTTTTTAAAATCAATAAAGTGTTTTTACTAAAAAGCAGTAACAGGAGATATATCGATCATGGATGAAATAAACCAGCCTGCACACAAATCGACAAAAGCCATTCATGCCGGTATGCTCAAAAAACCGGTATTCGGTGAAGTATCCGTCCCGATTTTCCAGACATCAACATTCTCATTCCATTCGGCCGATGAAGGAGCCGCCCGTTTCTCCGGTGAAGAGGATGGTTTTATCTATACCCGCATGGGAAATCCCACTATCCGCGCATTGGAAGAATGTGTGGCATCCCTTGAGAACGGTTACAAGGGTATGGCGACGGCGAGCGGCATGGCTGCAATAACAACCGTGTTTCTGGCATTACTCGATCAGGGTTCTCATATGGTCGGCACTGCATCGGTTTACGGCCCCACCCGTGTCGTCGCGGAAAGAGAGTTTTCCAGATTCGGAGTCACATCCACTTTTGTTGACACTTCAGACCTCAATACTATAGAGAAGGCAATTCAATTACCACATACACGTATAATTTATGTCGAGACCCCTGCTAATCCGACCCTGAGTGTCACCGATATCAAAGCTGTTGCACAACTCGCACATAAAAACAATCTCATGCTTATAGTAGACAACACATTCGCAAGTCCCTGTTTACAGAGACCTCTGGAACTTGGTGCGGATATCGTTATCCACAGTCTCACTAAATTCATTAACGGGCACAGCGATGTCGTCGGAGGAATAATAGTTACTAAAGATGAAATGTTGTATAACAAAATAAAACCTGTTTTAAATCTTTTCGGCGGTACGATGGATCCCCATCAGGCATGGTTGGTATTGCGCGGTGTTCGAACGCTCCCGCTCCGAATAGAAAAAGCGCAGGAAAACGCTGCACGTCTGTCGTCATTTTTATTAAATCACCCGAAAGTAAAATGGGTAAATTATATCGGATTGCCCGGGCATCCGCAACATCACATTGCAAAAAAACAGATGGACGGATTCGGTTCAATGATTTCATTTGGTGTCCACAACGGACTTGACGGAGGTAAAATTGTCATGGATAATGTCCGTTTGTTTACACTGGCCGTCTCACTCGGCGGAGTCGAATCACTCATCGAGCATCCTGCATCTATGACCCACGCATCTGTTCCCCGCGAGGAACGGGAATCTGCTGGAATTCGCGACGAGTTGATCCGTGTATCCGTCGGATGTGAACATTTTGAAGATCTTAAAAATGATCTTGATCAGGCGTTACATAAAATACCTTAATACATTATTGGGTGAGTTATAAAATGAATAAATATCTCATTCGGGAATGCTGGAAAAATGCGGAATGAATCTGACCACCCGAAAGGGAGGACATTATGAAGTTCTCGGAATTTTTAAAAGAACGCGCCCGGCCAATACTCGAATCGCAGTTTGAACACCCTATGGACGATGTGCTGAAAACCGAACCTGCGGCTGGGTATATATCAAAATAGGCGAAAAGTTTACTGCTGGCAGAGAGATAGACGATAATCATCCGTACAAAGCATGGCTTATGACATACAGCGTACCTGAGTTCAAGACCATGGTCGATTGGTGGTTTGATATACTGGACGAGACTGTTCAGGGA
>SLQE01000394.1 GCA_007131635.1 Bacteroidota bacterium
CATATCACCGAAAACATTCTGGATATTTCGATCGAAATCCATTATATCGCTTAGCCAGGGGTTTTGTGTCGGATAGTTTTTAATTCTTACAAACATTGTTAATACCTCCTCATAAAGTGTGTTAGTTGTTGTGACTACAAAGTTTATTTGCCAATATATAAAGCAATGAGTGTGCCAATTCTGATATGCCCATGGAGCAGTCAGTGTAAGTGATTGATATATAATAACTTACATACCAACCTGCAATTTGGTGAGTGACTTTGTCAGATTTTGCTTCCTGTCATTATGGCGGTACGCGGGCGTCCATTTTGTCAGTATGCCTTACTTGTGACAGAAATAGCTGAAATAATTTCAGTTGATACTATCCGATAAAAACAATTATTTCTGTTTGCCGCATCATTGCGCTTGCAATTTATTGAAAAAAACAGTACTTTACTTAAGTAAAGTGATATGAACAAAGTAAAACAAAAAGATATCGACGAACTCTATGCCGCTATTCTGAAACTGGAATCCGTATCGGAATGTAAGAAGTTCTTCCGTGACCTTCTTACGGAGAATGAGATTGAGGATATTGCGGAAAGATGGAAAATTGCCAGAATGCTGGTCCGCGGACTTCCGTACTCGCAAATCGAAAATGAACTGGGTATCAGTTCCACAACGATTGCCCGGGTACATAAATGGCTTAAGAGCGGGAAAGGCGGATACATTATGATGATGAAACGCATGGGGATTTTGGAATAGATCCGGGCGCATAGATACACGGCATCCCGGAGTTCATACGACGTAATTCATGTTTACCATAACAGTACTATGCATCTATAGATAATGAGAAAATGATAGTTAATAACGGAAGACTGAAAATAGCAATACAAAAAAGCGGTCGACTGACTGATGCGTCAATCGATCTGCTCAGGAAATGCGGACTAGATTTTGAATTCCAACGGCATAGTTTATATTCGCCGTGCAGAAATTTTAAAATCGATCTGCTCTCCCTGCGGGATGACGATATACCCGAATATGTTCAGGATGGAGTTGCCGATCTCGGCATTGTCGGGGAAAACGTAACAAAAGAACGCCAGGCGAAAGTAAAACATCTTACACGCCTAGGGTATGGTCAGTGTAAGTTAATTATCGGTATTCCCGAGCGTTCAAAAATTACCTCGATTCGGCACTTACAGGATAAACGGATCGCGACAACATATCCCGTATCATTAAAACAGTTTCTCCGCTCGAAGTCCGTGAAGGCGGAAATTGTCGAATTGAGCGGAGCCGTTGAGTTAGCGCCGACACTCGACGTCGCGGATGCAATATGCGATATCGTATCTACAGGAACAACAATGCGTGTCAACGGATTAAAACCACTCACGACCATTTTGGAATCTCAGGCAGCTCTTATCGTGAACGGCTCCTCGTATGCAGATAAAGAAAAACGAAACCTCATAGATCGGTTGATGATACGTATATCGGGATGTTTGCAAGCCAGGGGTAAGCGATATCTTATGATGAACGCTCCTATGAAATCGATCGAACGGTTAAAATCGATACTCCCGAGTATGAAAAGTCCGACTATCGTACCGCTTGCCGAAAAGGATATGGTCGCATTGCATACGGTCGTGGCCGAAGATGATTTCTGGGATTTAATGGAAAATTTAAAAATGAACGGAGCAAGCGATATTGTGGTTGTTCCGATTGAAACAATTATTAACTGAACGAACATGAAGATTTATAATAAAAGAAAACTTACAAAGGAAGATCTTAAAAGTCTGATGCGGAGACCCGGCGACGGTGCAGCCGATATTACAGAGCTTGTCGGGAAAATTTGTCTTGATGTGAAAAAACGCGGTGATGACGCGGTCCGTGAATACGCTGATTTGTACGAACCGACTTCGGTCGATATATTTCGTGTCGCTGATGATGAATTTGAGGAAGCCGAAAGACTTGTCTCACCGAAACTGAAAGAAGCCGTCACGAAAGCAGAAAATAATATACGTGCGTTTCATCTGGCGCAATTACGGGACAGTGAAGATGTACAGATTTCAGACGGCATATCGTGCAGACGCGAAATCCGGCCGTACGATACGGTCGGATTATATATCCCGGCCGGTTCAGCCCCGCTGCCTTCAACGGTGTTGATGCTTGGTGTCCCCGCTCAGATCGCCGGCTGTACAAGGATTCTGCTCTCATCACCGCCGAATGGAGCAGGGAAAATCGATCCCTCGGTTCTCTTTACGGCGTCGCATCTGGGAATACGCGAAATATATAAAGCGGGTGGCGCGCAGGCCATAGCGGCAATGGCGTACGGAACAAAATCTATACCGAAGGTCGAAAAAATTTTCGGGCCGGGCAGCAGGTATGTGATGCTCGCAAAGCAATTTGTTTCCTCTGATCGCGATATGTCGGGATGTCCCGTCGATCTCATCGCGGGACCCTCGGAATTACTCATCATTGCAGACGATACTGCGCCTCCGGAATTCGTCGCAGTCGATCTGTTGTCACAGGCGGAACATGATCCTTATTCTCAGGTTGTACTGGTGACACCGGATCGGCAATTGGCCGAAAAAGTGACAGAGATCGTACAATCAAAAGCAACTGCATTTCCCCGCAGAAAAATTATCGAGCAATCTCTCGCTCGAAGTTTTATTCTTGTCGTCTCCAATATGGATGAAGCAATTGAATCTTCAAACGATTATGCTCCGGAACATCTCACTATTATGACCAGGGATCCCGAAGAAATCGGCAAAAAGATTAAACACGCGGGTTCCGTTTTTCTGGGAGAATATTCTCCCGTAACGGCAGGTGATTACGCATCAGGAACCAATCATACACTGCCGACGGGAGGATCGGCGAAATGGTTTGGCGGACTCACCGTGGAGAGTTTCCAGAAAACTATCACGTTCCAGACGCTAACAC
>SLQE01000393.1 GCA_007131635.1 Bacteroidota bacterium
GCCCGTTCGGCATCGGGTTGGTTCGGATTCTCCACATCGAGATCGACACACCCGATCAAACCAAAAATGAGCAATAACCCCAAACCATAGATTAAGGTTACCCTGAGGGTGTTCATATAACCTCCTCTGTTTTTTAATTTTTCTGAATTAATAATCTTTTTCATATTCTTCAATTATGTATGCACTCCTGGCTGCCTCTCTGTAAGGCAGCCAATTGTACATTTTTTAATTATTTTGATCAGAATTCGATCTCGACTATTGCCGTATATGTTCTGTAATTCGGATAAGCAAAAGCATCGAATCGGAACAGCGTTGCAGCACCGGCACCAACCTCGGGATCAAAACCGGAATAATCGGTAAAGGTGAACAGGTTCCTTCCGATCACACCGAGTGTGATCCTGTTAACCCAGCCGCCGAATAACGGACGAAGCTGTGCACGGTCAAATGAATACCTGACTGATAGTTCGCGCAGTTTGACGTAATCACCTTTTTCGATAAAGTGGCTGCTTGACTGATTAGCAGCATATAATGCCGCATAATACGTAAGCGGTTTCCAGTCTTCGCGGGGTTTATCGCGTTGATCGACTTCGGGTGCCTTATTTTCACGAATACCCCAGGCACGGGTCTGGCTATAGATATCACCGCCAAACTGTCCGTCGAACAATGCATAAAGCGTAAGATTCTTATACTGGAAGTTCGTTGCCAGAGACATACTGAAGTCGGGAACGACTTTTCCTATACGGACAAACTGGTTGCCATCCTCTTCAGTAAAGCGGATCGGCATACCCCATCCGAATGAATGTCCGCTCGGGAGGACAACACTGGTTCCCCAGAATCTGTGTACGAGATTACCGTTCGCATCTTCTACCCAGCCGTCTTTAAAGCTTCTGCCCTGACCGACGGCGACAAGATACCCATCGTCGTTGACATCGAAGTAATCGGCAAACTGCTGTAAATCGGCGGGTAGCTGGTTTGCGCCGCTAATCCAGAGGAATCCGTAAATTGCGCCGTACTCTTCACCTTCACGCATATAGAACACGTCGCTTGCCTGTAGTCCGGGACCCGTACGGTATGCCGGCCGGTCAAACTTGGTGATCTCCTGACGGGTACGGTCATAGAGCAATGTTGCCGACAATCTCATATCACGCTGCTGAATTATATACGCCCTGAGAGATGCCTCAAAGGTATTCGATTCAAGCGTTCCGGCATTCTGCCATTGTGAACCAAAGCCGAATACACCGGGGAGCGGGATCGGCAGGATCTGATCCTCGGTTACCGTATTTGCATAGGTTAAATCGAGGAGGAAACGATCGAAAAGACCTATTTCGAGACCCATCTCCTGTTCGGTTGAAAACTCGGGTTTGAGATCGCGGTTCCCGAGTGTTCCCTTTACAATACGACCGGCTGAAACCGAGTAAGTCTCATACTGCGCGGAGAAGGACGGACGACCGCCTGCGGTACCAAGTGAGTATCTGAATTTGAACTCATTGACATCCTGCAATGGCCACCATGCTTCCTGTGCCATTCTGTAAGCTGCACTGATGCGATAGTAATTATGCCATCTTTCATCGGGACCGAAGAGAGAGCTTCCGTCACGACGTACGAGGAAGTCAAGTATATACCGACCGTCGTAATCCAAACCGGTAATAAAGTAGTATCCCTCGCCACGGACAAGTTGTAATCCGGATGACGGTGTGTTGATATTTCCAAGGTTTCCGAATGTCGGGATTTCCGGTACGGCAAAAGTATTGCCGCTGACTTGCAACCATTGATACTCCGAACTTTCAAGCAAATACCGCAACTGAGTCCGTGTAGCAAGAAGACCGAAATTGTGTGTGAAGTTGGCAGTTATTGAAGCGTTTATTGCCTCGTCGAATGCATCGTCTTTCTGGAGTGTTCCGACGTTGTACTGCGTGGCATTGATTGTTTTGAAACCAAGCGGCCAGTAGGCACTCCATTTCCTATTTGAGCGGTCGTAACTGAAGTTGGCTTCCACGTTGAACCAGTCTGTCGGCGCGTATCTGAGAGCACCGCTACCCATAACACGGGTACGGGTATGTTCGCTATCATTGAAGAAGATAGTATAGAGTGGATTCTCTTCAATCGTGACCGGATCGGGTTGAATATTGTACGGCTGACCGTCCGGGTTCGGGCGCTCAAGGTCGGCATCCGGTGCCATAAAGGCAATACCGAAGAACGGCCGCGGGAAGGAAGCTATATCATCCCGCCAGGAGTTCGCGTAGGATGAGCTGAGAGAGAGTGTGAGGTTCTCCTGAATACGGTGGTCGAGATTGAGACGAACGGTTTGCCGTTCGTAACCGTCGTTACCCCACAGAACTCCTGCTTCTCTATGATTAGAGAGCGATGCGAGGAAGTTCGTATTTGAAGTTCTTTGTTGAACGGTCACGGTATTCGTCATAAATAAACCGGGATCGAAATACCGTTTCAGGTGATTTTGATACCGTGGGAACCTGTTAACGGCGAATGCCTGTGCGGTACCCTGTTTCAGTACTTCACCGCCGGGTCCGAGAATTGTGCCGGGTGAGTGACTTACGTCAACAATTCTGGTTGAGCCGGGATCTTCCCAGTTTCCAACCACGTTTCCGTCAGCATCGACGTACTGATTATTTGCATTTACCCTGAATGCATGACTCTGGGCAACGTTCGACTCATATGATTGGAGCTCATTTGCACCGATCTCGTTCCTGAACGTGATCCTTGATTGATCCAGAGCCATATCCGCACCGCGACGCGTATTGATTGAAATAACGCCGGCTGCAGCGCGTGCACCATATAATGAAGCAGCAGCGGCGCCTTTCACGATCTCAATGGTCTCGATTTCGAGTGCATCGACGTCGACTGAAGAAGCGGCGAGAATTACGCCGTCTACAA
>SLQE01000003.1 GCA_007131635.1 Bacteroidota bacterium
AGTACCACACCTGCTACACTAAATAAAGCATCTACCGGACTGAATGATCTGTAAGGGAGGAAATATTGAATACCTTCCGCGAACAGCGCTAAAACCACTCCTGCGTAAAATAACCGGAGCGCATATTGCACTCTCTTTTTACCGTGTATTCTGCTTCTATTCAGGTATATCCAACCGATGACCATCCAGGGTAAAAAAATGATGGTATGTGAGAGCGTATCGGCACTGACAAACCATATTTGTGTATCTCTTAACGTGTTACCGATGAATCCGACAGGGAAGACATGCAGCACTAACAACATAACAGAGTAGAAAATTATCAAATATTTATACAACGAATTTTCCTTTAGCTATCTTCTGATATGAGTATCGATTATTTCCGCCATCTTCCCGGAAACATTTTCCCCGAAGATACTCTCATACTTACCGGACGGTTTAAAATTTTCGATATGCCGGGCAATGTTATCTTCCTTCCCTGGATCAATGAGCAAATTCCAGCCTGCCTTAACCGTTTCAATCCACTCTGTCTCGGGACGCAGGGTGATGCAGGGCTTCCTGAGTATATACGCCTCCTTTTGGATGCCGCCGGAGTCGGTTATAATCGCGCTCGCATTCGTCTGCAATTGGACTATATCAATATAGCTCAATGGGTCGATTAGCTTGATTGAATGGTTGGTTGATTGATTGATTGAATTGTTGTCGATTATCTTTCGGGTCCTTGGGTGGACCGGGAATAAAACCGGCTTTGATAAGCTGCTCAGGTCCTGCAATATCTTTGATAGTTTCCGCGGATCGTCGACATTATAGGGGCGATGGAGTGTCAGGAGATAATAATCGTCATTTTTGAGACCAAATTTTTCAAGAGCAGTACTATTCCGTGTTACTTCCAGAGCATCACGCAGCGCATCGACCATGATATCGCCGGTCAGATGTGCTTTCGATGCAAGGTTTTCGTCTTTGAGATTTCCCATAGCCGTCTGTGTCGGTGCAAAAAGGCAGTCCGAGGCATGATCAGTGAGGATACGATTAATCTCTTCCGGCATGTGCCTGTTAAAACTTCTAAGCCCAGCTTCAACATGAACAACCGGTATATGCATCTTTACCCCCGCGAGAGCACCGGCAAGGGTTGTGTTTGTGTCGCCGAATACTATTATGAGACCGGGCTTTTCCTTCAACAGAACCTGTTCTATTGCAATAAGCATTCTCCCGGTTTGCTCACCATGCAGGTTGCCATGAATCCCGAGATTATAGTGCGGTTCGGGAATATGCAAATCTCTGAAAAAGAAATCCGACATGTTTTTATCGAAATGTTGTCCCGTATGCACAATTATTTCGTTATGGTCCTTCCGGAGCACTTTCGATAACGGTCCCAGTTTGATGAACTGCGGACGCGCGCCTACTATGGAGAGGATCTTCATAGTGAGAAATTCCTGAACCGGTTCTGATAGTTCTTATCCGTGTTCACGACACGATAGCTTTCGGGGTAGTTTTCGATAAACCATTGGAAAAACGCCGTTACATCGATCTTGTCCCGCAGCATCCTTCTCCTACGTGCCTGGAATGTTTCATGTAATGAAGACATTTCAAGGAGCTTATTGATTGTCGTGAATAACCTATCAGGCTCGTCGGGATTGATACCGTATGTGAGTTCGTATTTCTTTTCCAGCTCCTCAAGGACGCCTATCTTCCCCGAGAAACCGGAGAACCGTATCGACGGTGTTCCAAGCATCGCTGCTTCGACGGCCATACTCTGACTGTCACCAATAAACAACTGCGCGTGTGCCAGGACGTGGTGAATATCAAGCACGTCGATATGTAAGGCATACGGTTCAAATTCCGGCGAGAGCGCACGCTCCGAACTTATATACACAGAGCCCTTTTTCTCAAGATTTTTAATCAATTGCAATGCAACAGAATCGCTGAACCCTTTTATCCCGTTATCGTGATGTGCAGTCAGGTTGGCAAACCGTAGCAGAAAATAGGGTTCATCATTTGCAAAATATTTCCGTACAATGTTTATATCCGGCTTAAATCGGTTCGGATGCAGATAGGCAAGTTTATGAAATCCATGATAAAAGACTGTTTTTTTACTCCACCTGCCGTTATCACACGATACAGGTGACAGGATATGATCTGCAAAAGGATAGGTTGCGGCCGCGAATGCACGGATAACGGCAACATCGTCTTCTTCGAAGATAATACTGGGGATACCGAGCAATCTCCCGACATGGGCAATTTCCGCGGATGTACCGAACATAATGTCGGGACGATCCCGCCTGCAATGCCTGTAGATCCCGATATCTTTTCTGAGCATCCCTTTGACTATGCCGAGCATTCCGTTCTCTCTCCCGTTCGGCAGTAAATTTGCATATTCCATATCCGTCCGGTCGAGCAGATCTTCCAGTATGTCCTTTTTCTTTATGACTATATCGACCCGGTTCCCGTTCGAGCGAAGGTGCGCGATTGTATGTTTAAACAGATGAAAGTGAGCGGGATGCCCGAGAAATACGAGTATGTTTTTGTTCATGTTCCGTTGTTCCCAGATACACCGAGAGCGCGTATGTCCTCATGAATCGCTCCGGCGTGTATGCCGTTATTTGTTGGCAAATTTGAATACACAATGAATTTGTAACCGTAGATATTAATTTCTTTTACCCTCGAAAAATTGTCCTGCTGTGCAAAGACCCGAGGGTATTCGGCATTATGATAAATGATGAGAATTTCCCGGTGCTTTAATTGAAGAGAATCTTCGATATTGCAAAGAACTTTTGATAGAACATTCTCATCAAACGGATTGTTGAAGAAAAATATTTTCTCATCCGTGTTGATCCGGTAATCGGTAACATCACTCTCGATAATTTTATATTTTGTAGTAAGACGTTTTCTTGAAC
>SLQE01000297.1 GCA_007131635.1 Bacteroidota bacterium
AGTAAACAAAAATAATAGCGCCATCGGTTTTATATGTAATGAATGTTGCATTTTTTCCGAATTTCTTTTAACGACTTTTTTATATAAATACTTTAGAGCTTCTTTCGAACGTTTTCTTAGATTTGGAATGCCTGAAATATCGGATGCGAGCCAATACCCATCGAATCTAAGTATTGGATTAAATTGGACGATAATCAAAAAATTAATAGCATAAATGGAATATAGAAATACATTCACATGCGGAAGCGAATCAACCAGACTCCTTAAAATATGAAGGATACATTCATCTTCAAAAAATAACGGTGCAAAAATACAATCCGCATCGTACACTTCGTAGAAATTGAGACTCCCCAAATCTCAAATTATCCGGACTGAAAACCCATACTTTTCAAGATCGTCAATAATCCATTGATTTCTGTCCTGTGATTCTATTAGATATGCCTTCATACCAACTCCCGCGGATGTGTATAGATATTTTATCCTGCGAAATAACGGCGTGTATGTATATTATGCAAAATATTATACACCGATATTAAAGTCAATATTTTTTAAAAAGAACACCAAAATATCGACACATCCAACAATCGAGGCTTCTATACTCTGTGGGTTGGGAATACAGAATTTCTTTATCCGGATACGCCGCCCCGCGCATTTCGCTTGAAAACCGCACAGATTGACAATGTTCACCCGGACAGAATGCCCGCACGTCTCTTTGGCAAGCTTATAAGAAAATCCATTTTCCCTAAATGACATTATTACTTATATTATAATTTGTCACATGGAAGAATATGGATTTTTACTAATAAAGTTGTTAACATTAAAGGAAAAGGAGACAAATGGAAAACTTCAAGCGTATCACTTTCTCGCCGAACATTATGGGGGGAAAGGCCTGTATCAGGGGCATGAGAATAACCGTATCATTGATCGTTAATCTTATTGCCAATGGAATGACCACCGAGGAGATTTTAAAAGAATATCCCGATCTGGAACCGAAGGATATACAAGAATCCCTTCGATATGCTGCTTGGTTGACTTCCGAAGAAGTATATTCTACCTTATAATTAATTTATAATTATAATCGACATATGAGATTTCTCGCAGATATGGGTGTATCCCAATCGACCGCACAATGGCTACGAGACAGAGGATACGATGTTATACATTTAAGAGACGCGGGACTACAGAAATTACCCGATGAAAAAATTGTTGAAAAAGCAGTATTGGAGAACAGGATTATCCTAACTTTTGACCTCGATTTTAGTGATATAATGGCTTCCTCCTCAGCATCATATCCCAGTGTTATAATTTTCCGAATGAAATCTGCAATTCCTCAGAATGTAAATCAAAAACTTGAATTAATTTTATCCGAATCCTCTGAAGCCCTCCAAAAAGGCGCATTGATAAGTGCCGGTGAACGTTCACATCGGGTTCGGTATTTGCCCATCAAATAACAATATAACGATATAAAAATACTTGCCTAACGTAGCTCCCCCCTTGCACATTCCATATAAACTTGGTACTATTATAATAACCTACATTTTTCGAGGGGATGACTATGAAAGCATTAAAAATAACCGGTATCGTTGCGGCGATCCTGATAATTGTCATGATTGTTCTATTATTGATCGCACCTTTTATCTTCAAAGATCAGATTGCAGAACGAATAAAGGTTGAAATTAATGAAAATATAGACGCCGTGGTCGACTGGGATCATATCGGGCTGACTTTCTTCCGCAATTTTCCGAATCTTACCTTCTCGCTGAATAACCTGACCGTCGTCGGAACCGAAGCATTCGAAGGCGATACGCTGACATCAATCGGGAATTTCCGATTAGTTCTCAGTATGCCAAGTGTTATAAGGAATGTACGAAAAGGTGAACAGATCATCATACGATCAATCACAATACATAATCCGTCGATCTACGCAAAGGTACTTGAAGACGGCCGTGCAAACTGGGATATCATGATCGCGGAGGAGGAAAGGGTCACACCGGAAGAAGAACCGGAGGAGCCGGCATTCAATATCGGACTCCGGAGATTCGAGATACGAAACGCGCGCATCATTTTTGACAACAGAGCAACCGATCTTTATGCTTCTGTTCAGGGCCTGAACCATACGCTCCGAGGTGACTTCACACAGGATTTGTTCACTCTTGCTACGCAAACCAATATCGATGAGCTGACTGTGCGGTTCACGGGTATTCCATACCTCAACCGCGTCGCGCTCGATGTGAAAGCCGACATAGAAGCAAACATGCCGGACCGGCGGTTCACTTTTCAGGAGAATGAAATAAGATTGAACGAGCTGATGCTCGGCTTCGACGGATTTGCCGCGTTGCGGGGCGATGCAATCGATATCGATATGACATTCGATGCAGCAAGAGCGGAGTTTCAGGATATACTCTCACTTGTCCCTGCTCTTTATATGCAGGACTTCAGTCAACTGCAGACATCGGGTAACGTTGCAGTGAACGGATACATGAAAGGGACGGTCAGCGAAAACGACTTCCCGTCTTTCGCCGTCAACATGAACGTTGCAGACGGTATGTTCCGTTATCCCGACCTGCCTCTCCCGGCGCAAAATATATTCCTCGATCTTTCGATTGATAATCCTGGCGGCGATGTCGACAACACGGTAGTGAATATGAAACGATTTCATATCGAACTCGGCAACGATCCGTTCGAAGCACGTATGACCCTGCGCACCCCCGTATCCGATCCGGATATCGACTTCGGCGTGAAGGGACGAATCGACCTTTCCGAATTAACCCGTACCGTGAAGTTTGAGGGTATCGAGGAACTGACCGGTATTATTACCGCAGACGCGGAAATGCGGACACGAATGTCATACATCGACAATGAACAATACGACAGAGTAACT
>SLQE01000249.1 GCA_007131635.1 Bacteroidota bacterium
CAGTCCCCGAACCGAGCAACTGACAACTCACATTGGTGCATACCTGTATATGATTGCGTCCGATCGGTTTATCGTAGAACATCGAGTAAAATGTGACAACACCGAGTACGTGACCAAACGGGACTTCGAGATAATCCGCAATATATTGCATTGCTTCTTTGGAAACATATCCTTCCTGCTCCTGAACCAGATGCAGAGCCGGAAGCAGTGCCGCACGTTTTTCCGGATATCTCTTTATTATCGTATCTAATCGTGCTCGTTTTTCTTCCTGCAACATAAAATATTTTTTACCTTACAAATTTTTGTCGATCAAGTATAATTATTTATCTGCCTCGCCCATCACGGGATCGATGCTGCCGATCACGGCAACGACATCCGAGACCATGACTCCGCTGAGCAGATGCGGTAAAGACTGAATATTCACAAATGAGGGGGAACGGATTTTAAGACGCCAGGGTACACCGCCGCCTTTACTCTGAATATAAAAGCCTAATTCCCCTTTCGGATTTTCTACCGCGGAATACATCTCTCCCGGCGGAGGATGTATACCAAAGTTTACGATCATAAAATCATGGATCATCTCTTCCATACGGGTGTATACTCGCTCTTTACTTGGTAACACTTTTTTCGGTTTGTTCGCGTGTATTTCGCCCTTTGGAATTTTTTCGAGACACTGCCTGACGATCTTTGCGCTTTCATACATCTCATCGAGACGCACGTAGTAGCGTGCGAGTGAATCGCCGCCTTCGTGTGTAATCACCTTAAAATCAAGTTCGGGATACACGAAGTAAGGCGTGTCGCGGCGCAGATCGCGTTCGACGCCCGAACCCCGGAGATTCGGACCGGTCAATCCGTAGGCGATGGCGTCATCCGGTTCGATAATACCGATCATATCGCACCGTTCTACAAATATCCGGTTTCTGTTCAAGAGGCGTTCACACTCCTGAATCGCCTCGGGAAGATAGTCGAGGAACTGCCAGATCATTTTTTCCACGTCTTCGGTCATATCCTGTGCAACACCGCCGATACGTGAATAACTCGTTGTAAACCGCGCCCCGGTCAGTACTTCAAAAATATCGTAGAGCTTTTCCCGCTCACGGAATGTCCACAACAATATCGTCAATGCTCCCACATCCATAGCCATCGATCCGGTTGCCATGAGGTGTGAAGAGATTCGCGCGAGCTCGGAACAAATTGTGCGAATATACTGCGCCCGCGGCGGAACCTCTATGCCGGTAAGTCGTTCGACTGCCAGAGCAAATCCCATATTATTTGAGAGCGGTGAGAGATAATCAAGGCGATCGGTATGCGGAATATATTCATGATACGTCATATTCTCGGCAAGCTTTTCATACCCTCTGTGAAGATATCCCACTTCGGGTACACAACCGATAACCCGTTCACCGTCGAGACGTAACAGTAACCGCAAGACACCGTGCGTAGCGGGGTGTTGCGGACCGAAATTGAGTATCATATCGCTTCCGAGCGGGTCGTCCGACTCGATACTTGTATACTGATCTATAAGTGCTTCGTATATTTTGCTTTTTGTCGGGTCTATCAAATCTTTGTTCATGTGTGTTTACGAATGATATCTTGTTATATTTTTTCTTCTACCGATAATGTCATACAATACAATTCCCTCTTTCTGAACTTCTTTGAAAAACGGACTCCCCATCGACAAATTTACATCATACTCGTATTTCGTGTAAATAACCGGACCAAAAGGTATTTCATGTTCAAGCTCAATATCACGAAATGCCGCAACAACATCTTCCTTTCTCCGAATATCATCTATTATGATGAGGATATCCATTGCTGCCTCTACTGTTTATCCGGCAGCGGCAGCGACCCCGGTATCCCCATGAGGGGGAAGTCTTTCCTCAGCGGGAAGTGTTCGAAATACTCCGGCATATAGACACGGCGCAGATCGGGATGTCCTTCAAACTCAATCCCGAACATATCGTACGCTTCGCGTTCTGCCCAGTTCGCTGATTTCCATACCGGTGCGACTGACGGTACTTTTTGTCCGGACTCGGCAACACTGACTTTCAATCTGACATATTCTTTGTGCTTGTTTGAATATAACACATAGATCACTTCAAAGCGTTCATTCATCGATATTTCCTGCTTCTTAGAACGTATCTGCCGATCGAAAGGGTCGTTAATATAATCGGCCTTTTCCGATGTACCCTCCACGACCAGCCGGTCGGCCCCGAGGACATCGATCGCCATATCGAATTGTAATTCTTCATCATCGCGTAGAAAAATGCATACATCACGAACCGTGGATGTTTCTACCTGAACCAGTATTTGTTCACGAAATTCGGATACCGATAGAACCGCATCCGGAAAACGTTCTTTGAGCTTTTCTGCCGCTCGTTGTGCTATCATATTGTTTACACAGAGATAGTTGGGGGTTGATCTATGAAAATAGGTTGTGCCTGATGATGCTCCTTACTTCCCTCACGCTCGATCTTTTTTTGTATCATCATCAGTGCGTGTATCAGGTTATCGGGGCGCGGCGGACAACCGCCCACATACACGTCTACCGGAATAAACTGATCGATACCCTGAACGACGGAGTAAGTGCGATACATACCGCCGGATGACGTGCACACTCCCATTGCGATAACCCATTTCGGATCGGGCATCTGGTCGTAAATTTTTCTGACAACATGCGCCATTTTGTATGTTGTTGTTCCGGCCACGATCATAAGATCGGCCTGCCGGGGTGAGAATCTGAAAACCTCGGAACCGAATCTCGAAACGTCAAAGCGGGAGCTGGCAAACGCCATCATTTCGATCGCGCAGCACGAGATGCCCATGGGTTGCGGCCACACTGAATTTTTCTGACACCACCGGATGGCTTCATTTA
>SLQE01000370.1 GCA_007131635.1 Bacteroidota bacterium
CCCTCACTCTGCCCGCAACGTCAGCGGATCGCGGAGCGGGAGACGGGTTATTTGCAGATCACCCATCGCTTCGAACGACGCATCGTACCTCGGATCGCCTTTTAATACATCTTCGACGTTTCCGACAACAAGAATAACGAGTTTGTCGGGATGGAGGTATTCCCCTGCGGCGCGTTGTACATCGTCGGCACCGATCTCACGGATAGCATCGCGGTAGGTAAGCCAATCGTCGGGATTACGTCCCTCGAACTCATCCCGCGCATATAACGATACAATTTGATTTGCGCTCGCAAACCTTCGCGGGAAAGCTTCGAGAATAGAGTTCTTCTCCGTTTTCAACTCTTCATCGGAGACGGGTTCTTCGCGAATACGTTCTATCTCTTCTAAAACTATCTTTGCCGCATACGCGCATGCTTCGTTCCTGCTCTGGTAAAAAGCCCTGAAGGTCGCCGGATAATGCATTCCCACACCGAATGAGCTTCCCGCAGAGTATGCAAGTCCTTCGTCAGACCGCACACGCGTCATGATCCGTGATGTAAATCCGGAACCACCGAGAATACCGTTCATGACCTGTACCGAATGGCGATCCGGATTATCATAGGTAATACCGAGATGACCGATGCTCACGCGTCCCTGATTTACATCGGATTTATCGACCATATAAATACCCGCAACCGGAGTGTGCCCGGGTTGGGGTACCGGTGTATTCCACGGTTCCTCTGCCTCCCAATCCTGAAAAGCACGCTCGAGGTAATCTATCATCTCATCCCGGTCGAAATCACCGGCAACAGCGAGCATCATATTTCCGGGATGAACAAAGGTCCGGTGAAATTCTATCAGATCATCCTGCGTGATCGCTTCAAGTGTTTCAACGGTGACATTTCGGGCACTGAAATGATCTTCACCGTAAAGCAGATATCCCCATTCACGGGATTCGATCTCGTTTGTCCGATCGTTTCTCCGCGCCAGATTTTGTCTGATGCGATCCCTCTGAATACGAAAACGATTTTCGTCAAAGCGGGGATTGCGGAGGACATCGATTAAAAGTTCAAGCCCCTTTTCAATCTCATAGGAGAGCACATTGAAATTTGCACCGCCGGATGTATTACCGAACGATGTAAAAATATTGGCGGCGAGAAAGTCGATCTCATCATCCAGATCGTCGGGTGTGCGTGTTACCGTTCCGCCGTCGCGAAGCAGCGTCCCCGTGAGCGATGCAAGTCCCGATTTTTCCGCAGGTTCCCAGGCGGCACCGCCGCGTATCAATACCGACACATTTATGAGAGGCAGTTCCCTATCTTCGGCAATATACACGACCATGCCGTTGCTCAGCGTTGTCCTGTAATCGGATGGTGTCGGGGGATCGAATACCAGATCGGGATATGTCAGCATATCCGGGTGTTCAACGATTTCCTGACTGACCAGACAGAAAGGTACGAACCAAAAAACCGCGATTGTGAATATGAGTATTGTTTTCACGATTATTTAACCTCTGTTGTGAATTTGTTATCGGTTAATTTTTTTGCAGTTAAGTGTTTAGCTGTTAATCTTTTAGCAGTTAATTGTTAACTGTTAATGGTTATCGGTTTCGTGGCATCGTGGCATCATGAACCATTAACTATTAACCATTAACCATTAACTAATAATGCCGAAGGCATCCCTTCGGGACTATTAACTATTGACTACTTTTAAATTTTACAATACAACAAAAATCTACCTGAGTTCCTCCAACCGTTCCTCAATAGTCTTAATAAGAAATCGGATCATTTCTATCTGACCTTCATCGGTTACCATACCCTCCGCCGAACGCGCCTGCGTCAGCATCATCTCAAGCTGTTCGGGGTTCTGAATTTGCCTCACCTGACTTTGCAACTGCCTTGCCTGTGTCTGCACCTCGGCCGGAAGCGCCGCGATTTCAGGATCGACGGGGGTATCCGCTTCTTTTGTATAGTAGATGGCAACGGTGCGCACTTCGTCGTCAAAATACTTATTGACAACCCTCTGTATGTCTTCTACGGTCACTTCCAGAATACGTTCCGGGCTTTCGTTGAGATATGTCCATGAATCCATCCCTTCATAAATGCCGAGCTGGATCATTAAAAAGAAATTGCTGCCCAGCCGGCGATAGGAGTTCGCAATACTCTGATTTTTCACCCGCTGCAATTCGCGTTCTTCGACGAGTTCATTCCTCAGCCGGTCGATGTGCCTGTATATCTCTTTTTCCACATCTTCGGGTGCATAATCGCCTTTCGCGACACCGCTGAATTGAAAATATCCCGCATACTTCATGCTGTTATTAAATGCACTCACTTCGGTTGCCATATCCTTATCGAGGACAAGATCGCGGTACAGTCTGCCGGTCCGACCGCTCAATATTCCCGAAAGCACATCGAGAGCAAATGCATCTTTGTGATTATGCGGCACCGTATGATAACGAACCCGGACGGTGGGATTTGTTTCTGCGTAGGCTACCATTCTTTTCTCCGCAACCGGCGTGATCTCTTCCGTGATAACCTCCGGAACCGGTCGGGGTGAAGCGGGCAGGCGTGAAAGGTATTTTTCACTGAGTTGTATAATATGATCGGGATCGAGGTCACCGACCAGGACAAACGTCAGATTATTTGCACCGTAGTAGACATCATAAAAATCGTTTGCCTGCTCTCTGGTGATGTTTTCGACATCCGACGGCCAACCGATAATCGGCCAGGAATACGGGTGTGAAGTATAGAACAGTGATTCGAATGTTTCGTCGAATTTTCCCGTGGGCGTTGAATCAATACGGAGACGGCGTTCCTCGCGTACGACATCACGCTCTGCATAGAATTCTCTGAAAACGGGATTGAGTAATCTGTCGGATTCAAGCCAGAA
>SLQE01000471.1 GCA_007131635.1 Bacteroidota bacterium
AAATCCTTCAGGGGCTTTAGCCCCCAACACCGCACAAATCGGGATTCCGTTAGGGGGTTAAAACCCCCACAGATTTTGGCCTACTTCCCCAACCCCGGGATAAATCCCGGGGCTATAGATAATACTGTCTTCACTTCGAGACACCCATTCTCCGGCGGCTGTGGAATAACATGGGGATACAATCTCAAAATTCATAAATCAATTCTTGACAATAACAGAAGTATTATCTACTTTTTTAGTACAACAATTTAGAGTTTATATTTATATCTGAATAAGTACAAAACATAAACATAGAAAGCAGGGTCTGTGTGTCGTACATTTCAATTCCCGATAGACGCGATAACCATTGGGTGACCCGGATACACAGAACCAATAGTTCGCCTATATAGACCATGAAGCAGGTTGGAGATATGAACACAAAACAACTCATTGAAAAAGTAGTTTCGCTACCAGTTGAAGAACGTGCCCTAGTGGTAGATTCATTATTGCGTAGTTTGAATCAGCCAGATTCAGAAATCGATAAAATTTGGGTTAAAGAAGCGAAACGGCGCCTCGCTGAACTCAGGTCCGGGCGAGTGGAAGCAATTCAAGGAGAAGAAGTCTTTGGGAAGGTGTGGAAAAGGTTTGAAAAATGAATTTTTATTTTCACCCAGAGGCAGAAGAAGAGTTTAATAATGCAGTAGATTATTACGAAGACATATCGCCAGGGTTGGGTTATGACTTTGCTTTGGAAGTCCATTCAACAATTAAGCGGGTAGTCGAATTCCCAAAGGCGTGGGCTGTACTCGAAGGAGACGTTAGGAGGTCTTTGGTAAGTCGATTTCCATACGGAATCCTGTATTCAGAAGAGCGAGATGAAATATTTATTTTGGCTGTGATGAATCTTCATCGCGAGCCAGGATACTGGAAAAAGAGAAAATAAAGAAAGCTGAACAAGGTGTTTTACTCTAACCGTCTCAGCCACTAAGCTACTTTCGTGTCTATTCAGCACTCGCATTTTCCATCAACACTACTCCAAAAATCATAACCGGAATCCGAAGCAGATGAAAGCACAACCGGTCGTGTAAGTTTATCAGGAGATACAATTTTAAGTGCCTGCAGGGCCGTTACCCCTATTGGGGCATTGCCCGACAGTCGATTATTGCCGGCGTAACAATTCACTGTATCTATAGCCACGAGCTTTAGCTCGTGGATTAAAGAACCCGCAAAACCCTTCGGGGGTTTTAGCCCCCAACACCGCACAAATCGGGATTCCGTTAGGGGGTTAAAACCCCCACAGATTTTGGTTTACTTCCCCAACCCCGGGATAAATCCCGGGGTTATAGATAGTACTGTCTTCACTTCGAGACACCCATTCTCCGGCGTCTGTGAAATAACATCCAAATTCGCACTTAAAATTAGTGCACCTGTTCTTGATAATCACAGCAGGTTTATCTACTTTATCTTATTTACAGAACCCCTTTCTGTGCCGGAAAGCCCAATCGGTTTGTCACAAAAAGAGCACGTGAAGTACGGAGTTATTATGAAAAATAAGTCGCTATTGATAGGAATACTCCTGGGAATTATCTATAGTCTTATAGGTATTTTACTTGTTGATCTGGAAAAAGAAGGTTTTCTAAGGACTTTGGAGCTTGCATACATTTTCCTTGTACCAGCGGTAATCGGTGGCATAACAGTGTTTTTTGGGAATGTAAACCAAATAAAATTGTACTCATTCCGGATAATGATGCCGTGGATACCAATAGCGGCATTCTTGTTGACATCAGTCATTATCTATTTAGATCCATCTATATGTGTTGGTATTTTAACGCCGTTATTCTTAATGTCAGCAAGTTTGGGAGGTTTACTTACAGGTTTTATTATCGATATTTTTTTTAAATATAAAAAAATTAGTTCACTCTGATAAGTCTTTATAAACCTCAAAGAGATATAATTGATAGATTAACATCTATCGCCTCGGTTTATTTCTCTTTATGCCGTAGCTTAAATACCTTTCCTTCGACGCTGTTCTTTACATCATCCTGTTCAACTTTTTTGAGGAAGTTCGGCGGTACGTTCCATCTGTGTCCGTCATTGGTTATGACGGTAACTGTTTTTTTGTTATAGCGAACCAGCGTGCCGACAACCGGATCGCGGTCGACGGGATGAAACGTAACACGGTCGCCTATTTTGAATTCAAGCATCTTGGAGTGCGCCCGCGTCTGCGAAAGGAACCGCAAACGTTCAACGATTCTGTGGTTCAGATCGATGAGTTCTTCTTCGGTAAGTTTATCGATGTTGATTTTCATAATGTAATCTGAATGTGTTTTTAGATAATGCAGCAATCAGAATTATACAATTTTCAAGTAGACACGGTCGATGCTGCCTGGAGTATAGCGATAATTTCGTTTCAAGTTATGTAAGTATGCATCTCGTGATATTTTTTCCACACTATTTTTATGCACTCCTATGGCAACAAGCTTTGCTATGTGTTCTGAATCTTCGCCCAAATGGTAGTCGTATCCAACATTATCTCCCGGTTCATTGTAATGCTCTGTAAAAGTGATGCATCTTGTCGGACCGATGCATTGGAATAAGGTAGAAAAGCATTCAATAATATACAAGTAGGTTGCTTTTTTCACCCGCATGTTACTATAGTCCTTGAGATTGTTAATATTTGCCGAGCATTTTGAAAAGGACAATAGTACATTAATCTTGTATTAATAAATAGCCCATTATACACTGTATTTGCTTACCTGAAATGCCGAAGCGGCCCCGAACCTTTCAGACATACATCATCCGGGCAGGGAAGTAACCATCAAAGTATCTGCCGAATGACGCATTTCAATTTAAAATGGTAGGAGCCGTTATGAAACATCGTCC
>SLQE01000160.1 GCA_007131635.1 Bacteroidota bacterium
ACCAACCGGGCATCGGCATGAGCAGGTTCCGATACAATACAAGCGGCCCTGTTATGGTGTAGGGCAAAATCGATCTTTCTCTCATGCTCGACATCCGTGACACCGGGTAAGGTTTTTACATCCATCTGATTACCGGTTGTGTCATAAAATTCGACTATACCTGCGAATGAGTCGATAATGATAAGTTTTCCGGAGTTGAAAACTCCGACCGAAGGGAATGCGGCGTCGTAGGTTGCCTCGCGGGTAACGGAATACACTTCACGATCATCGCTGTCAAGAACTCTGTAGATCACTGATTGTTCATCCCGAATGTCGTGGCTTATTCTCCTTTCCTGATCGACACTATATCTCCCATCCGGAGATTGTTGCGCGAAAACGATGGAGGTCAATAAGACCGATATCATTAAAAACCGAAACATAGCAAATTCCTTATTTGAGTAAAATCATACTTTGCGTTTTAATCATGTCAGCCGATTTTAGCCGGGCATAGTACGTGCCGCTTGCAAGGCCGGTTGCGTCGAATATGACCGTATATAAGCCCCTTTCCAAATCGTCGTCCATTAAGGTCGCTATTTCACGACCGAGCATATCATAAACTTTCAGCGTTACGGCTGATCGTTCGGGAATTCTGACATCAATACTGGTAGCCATATTGAATGGATTCGGATAGTTACTTGACATCGATAAGACATCGGGTATCGTATGGACAATCCGACTGTCATCTAACGAAGTAACGAAGTCAAAATATTGAAAAGTATATACCATAAGTTCCCAACGTTTCGCATCATCTTCGATCGTTTCAACCGGGAACGCAAAGTAGACGATACCCCCGTCGGTGAGACTTTCACCGAAAGTACCTTTATAGCCGATGGCGGCTCCACGGTGCGAACCGTCGGGTCTTTTTGTTTGATAGTGTAATAGCTGCTCAGCACCATAACCGGGTGCTATATCGTCGGTCCAACCAACCGAGTAATACTGATTAAAGTCAGTATCAAAATCTGCGAACAACGTTCCGGATAAACCGTGAACCTTTGGATTAAATCCTGCCGCTGAATGCGCTACAAATATCGCCCGCAAATAGTCTGCGTAAAACAGAGAATCGGCGGAGTTCCCCTCAGTACTCGTTCGCCCTAAATCCCTGCCAATGGCTGAGCCTGAAACAATTAACTTTCCTCCATTTTCAAGATAATCACGTAGAAACAACTGTTGGTCATTAGAAAATGAGGTGGTTTGGAAACCACGCGATCCGATAAACCACAATACGACATTGTATTCGCTGAGTGTAACCGTGCTGTCCATTACCGCGCTCTCACGCGCACTGGAAACGACGGCTTCGAACGGAAGTGCACTCCCGTAACGGACAATAAAAGGATGCTTCCGTTGGTGCCAGGTAACCTGCCCTTCACCTTCCTGTATGCCATCCACGACCAGAACGGAATATCTGTCGGAGATACCATGATCATCCCAATCTGCATTCTTTATAAAAAACTTGTTGGATGGAGAACTTTCAATAGGATTTTCCAGGTCATTTACGGCGACCAGTCGTACTGCAAAGTTAACGATATCATTGAAAGCACCGAGGTCGAAGAATTCATCAGGGTCACGAATAGTGAAAGTTGATATTTCCTTTGTTAAGAACGTGTCGAATACTGCGACGCGCCATCCGTCCGGGTGATCGTAATATAAACGGTATCCGCCTAAGTTATCTTCGGTGTTTTCGTTCCATGTAAAGATCATTTCGTTATTGTCGTTGAAGGTAACTGCCCGTAAAATCGGCGCTTGCGGCGCCTGATGCACGGCTATGGCAGCATATATTGTATCTGCATTATTCCTCGTATCCTCTGCGAAGATTTTGATAACAAAATTTCCGTTCGGTAAATTGCCGGTATCAAGATAGTTCGGAGAAACAGAAAGTGTCCGGTTGACGTCTGATGCTCCGTCCCCTCCGGTAAGATAATAATGATGAATACGATTCGTGGAATATTCACGAACAAATACACGATTGACGTGAGAATTAACCGGTTTTCTGTCGAACTGGTATCGAAGCCCGTCGTCGGGCGGTGAATACACAATCGTTGAGGTATCTTCACTCATTATATGATATCCCAGCTTGTATATACCACGGCGTTGATGAATCGGGTTCGGACCATAGTGACCGTGTGCTCTGATTAAAATTTCGACATTGCCGTGTAACCTGCGAGGATCGAGCCGGGAAGTCGTACCCGCGGTGCGAAATTGTAATGTCTCGGGTGCAATAACCGGAGCACGGTTATTGATAAAAGGGGTAAGTCCGCCACCTTTACGAATGGCATTTATATCGGCACCGCTCGCAGCCGGATCGGTAACAAGTTCGCGTTCACGAAAATGTACATGTCCCCAACCGGGTATGATAGTGCCGAGCGTTGTTTCACCCGCAACGACTTCATCACCAACCGATAGCGCAGGATTCGGGCTAATATGAACGTAAGATATATGTTTCCACATTCCATCCACGTTCGTACGAACCCGCACCCAGGCTCCACCCCCATGATCGCTGACTGTTCCAATACTGTGTACAACTCCGTCGAGTGACGGATAAACCGGAGAATAATCCGGGATAGGAATATCCACACCGTCGTGGAAATGATGCGAGGGGCTGGTTGTGCGGTATTCAGCAAACGCACCGGTAATAAAATGACTACCATCGAACGGCTGATACGGCCATTGAAACGACAGACTATCGGTAGAAAACGATATACGTACGAAAACGGTAAGTAATAAAAATGAAAAAATGACGGTATCCGGAGTTATGCGCTTCATAATAATACATTTTGTGTTTGCAAAAGAATACAAAGTATATAACCATATTTTTTATAAAAAA
>SLQE01000310.1 GCA_007131635.1 Bacteroidota bacterium
TATAGTCAACATCGGGTGTATCGCCGATGGTTATAATGAGCGTATCGAAGGGCATGAAATATTCCGTCCCCTGTACGGGAACCGGTTTTTTCCTTCCCGATTCATCCACATCACCGGGTTTATTTTTTATAATTTCCACACCTGTCAGTTTTCCGTTTTCCGAAAGTATTTTCACCGGTGAGACCATAGTGATGAGTTTCACCCCCTCCTCTATTGCGGCATCGACCTCGTGTCGCAGCGCGGGCATTTCAGCTCTTGATCTGCGATACAACATCGTCACGCTTTCCACATTTTTTTCCCGGAGCGATACACGTGCGGCATCCACCGCCGAATCGCCCCCGCCGATGACACCGACACGCCCCTTCGCTTTACTTTCACCACGAAGATTGAAAGACTTTAAAAAATCGATTGCCGGATACACTCCGTCCATATCTTCCCCCTCGATATTCAGCAGCTTGCTCTTATGCGCTCCCATTGCAAGAAAGACCGCGTCGTAACCGCGGCTGAATAAATTATCGATTGTAAAGTCTTTCCCGATGGCTCTGTTACACTTTAATCTGATATTCTCATTCAGCAGCGATGTAATTTCCTTGTTCAATGTTTCACGGGGAAGACGATATCCGGGGATGCAGCTGCTGAGCATACCCCCGGGCTGACCTTCTTTTTCAAATACGGTAACCTTATACCCCTTCAACGAAAGATAATGTGCGGCGGTCAGCCCGGCGGGTCCCGAACCGACAATGGCAATCCTTTGAGGGAGACCACGATCATATTTTTTGACGGGTTTATACGATGAGGGGTCAATGGTATCGGTAACAAATCGCTTCAGTGCTCTTATTGCCACCGGTTCCCCGCTACCTTGTCCGGCCCGGCAGACTTCTTCACACGGGTGACTGCAGACCCGCGCACACACCGAGGGAAACGGATTCGCTTCACGAATAACACGATATGCTTTATGATATTCTCCCCTTGCTATATGGGCGACATACCGCCATGCCTCCGTGCCGAGAGGACACGCCGTGTGACACGGTGCGCCGGTAAGATTCTTGCACACATATGAACGGCATTGTTTATGTGTAATATGCTCAAGATACTCATGCTTAAAATAATTGATCGTTGACAAGACCGGATTCGCGGCTGTCTGGCCGAGTCCGCACATCGAGGTATCTTTAACCACCACGGCAAGTTCTTCAAGCAAAGACAGGGTATCGGGTGTAGCATTTCCGTTTGATATATCATCCAGGAGTTCGTACATCCGCTGAATTCCTTCCCTGCACGTAAAACATTTACCGCATGATTCATCCTTGAGAAAGCGGGTGTAATACTTTGCTACATCCACCATACAGGTATGCTCATCCATGACGATCATTCCACCCGACCCCATAATAGATCCTGCGTGAGCGAGACTATCATAATCTATCGGAAGATCGAATTTTGATACGGGAATACAGCCACCCGACGGCCCGCCGGTCTGCACGGCTTTAATTTTTGCTTTTCCTGGTGATCCGCCTCCAAGCCCGAAGATTATATCTTTCAGGGTACCACCCATCGGTACCTCCACCAATCCCGTGTTCTGGACCTTACCGACGAGGCTGAAAATTTTTGTGCCGGAATTATTCTTCGTACCGGTCTCCGCATATTCCGCTGCACCATGTTCCAATATAACCGGTATATTAGCCCATGTTTCTACATTGTTGATTACGGTCGGTTTTCCGTGTATTCCTTTTTCTACGGGAAACGGAGGGCGCTGGCGGGGTTCTCCCATTTTGCCTTCGATGGATTTAATAAGTGCTGTTTCCTCACCGCATACAAAGGCACCGGCGCCTTTTGAAATAGTAAGCTGAAACGAAAACCCGCTTCCGAGAATATTGTTCCCGAGAAGTCCAAGATCGTACGCACGTCTGATAGCGATGATGAGATGCTTAATCGCAAGCGGGTATTCGTTGCGGACATAAACAATCCCGTCGGTTGCACCGGTCGCATATGCACCGATGAGCATGCCTTCTATAATGCCGTGAGGATTTCCCTCGAGTAGACTCCTGTCCATGTATGCACCGGGATCACCCTCATCGGCGTTACACACAAGATACTTGCGCTGACCATTTTTCTGATTCGCAAGAAATTCCCATTTTACGCCTGTCGGGAACCCTGCACCTCCGCGACCCCGCAGGCCGGACATTTTAAGCTGATCGATAATCCAATGAGCGTCGGCTTTTTCGAGTACCTCTACGAATGAGGTATATCCTCCTGCACGAAGATAATCCAGTATCCGTATTGGATCGATCTTCTCATTACGCGATAAAAGTAACCGCATTTGATTCTTAAAGAACGGAATATCATCCTGCTTCTCGATAGTTTCGCCTGTATCGGGGTCCTTATAGAGCAAATCGGCAAGCACTTCACCTTTATGCACGGCGCCCACAATACGAGCCATTGTCTCGATCGTCACTCTCGGATAAAAAGTCCGGTAAGGTTCAATCAATACAGATGGTTCCAATTCACAATACCCGTGACAGCCGGTGATGAGTAGGTTAATGTACCCGATAAGTCTTTTGTACAATAATTCACGTTTTGCAATGCGCATCAGATCATTGGCACCGCTCGCCTGTCCGCAGGTTCCGGCGGGTATAACGATCGTCGGGACATCCGTGTTCTGACGGGCGAGCTGTTCGTCCCGGAGTTTACGAAAAGCATCTATTGAGTCAAGTTTCTGCATAAGATGTTCTTAAAAAGTATTATTGCTCACCGGTTACTTCGAGCATATGTCCTTTACAACCCCTTCGCGAACAAATCTGTACCACACCACCGCCCCGCACCGCCATCGATACCATCGGCGCACTGCA
>SLQE01000307.1 GCA_007131635.1 Bacteroidota bacterium
CACCCTCCTCGAGATCAATGTACCATATTTGAAGATTTTGGACTGTCAGATAAATGACATACGTGTGGATACGGTTAGTTTTGCTCCCGATGTCTCTCATTCGTTCATTGTATTCACCGTTTTTGTCATATTGGCGACTTCTTTATTGTCCTTTACTTTGTATTTTGTTTACAACATTAATAAGTATCATTAACATAAGTCGGATATAAAATGGATTTTTTACGGTTTGTCGGCCTTGCGATCGCTTCATTTCCAAAAGCATTCCGTTATCGTGCTGAAACTTACAAACAGATGTATCTGATCGGGAACCAGTCTATTGTGTTAGTATTATTTGCGGTTATTATGGTCAACATTGTTTTGACCATCGAATTTGGAAATAAACTTGAGTTATTCGGTGCAAAAAGCATGCTCGGGATTATTGTAGGTGTCTCGACGATCCGCGAAATAGGTCCCATATTTGCCGGCTTGATGGTTGGCGGCCGTGTGGGCGCAAAAATTGTAGCGGAAATCGGTAATATGAAATTAACTGAACAAATTGATGCACTCCGTGCCTTCGGTGTGGATCCGATAAAGCGTCTGATAGCACCCCGATTGGCGGCAGCAGTCATAATAATGATACCGCTCGTTTTCATCGCCGATATCGTTGGTATAATTGCGGGATGGTTTGTATCTGTAACGCTATTGAATGTCGATCCGAGTATGTTCTGGGTTTCATTGAGAGAAGGTATATTGCTCAGGGATTTAACCGTCGGATTAGTAAAGCCTCCATTTTTCGGACTGGTCATAGGTCTCGTGAGCTGTTATTTCGGCTATACAGTATTCGGCGGTGCGGAAGATCTTGGGCGGGCTGCGACACGCTCGGTTATGTACTCGCTTCTCGGTGTTTTACTGGTTGATTTAATTGTAACCTTACTTGTACGTCAAATAGTTTCGTGATATCGGAGATAGTATGATAGAATTTCAAAATGTAACGTATTGTGTCGGAGGAAAAACCATCCTTTCGGATGTATCGTTTTCTATCGAACGCGGAGAACAGACGCTCTTTCTCGGAAGCAGCGGTGCGGGAAAAAGTACAATCCTTAAATTGATACTCGGATTATTAAAGCCGACAGACGGTGAAATCAGATTGATGAATACCGACATGGCCGATCTTGGAGAACCCGGATTGTGTAAAGTGAGACGACGATGCAGTATCGTGTTTCAGGAAGGTGCATTGTTCGACTCCCTGACGGTAAAAGAAAATGTATCGTTTTTCCTGATTGAATATCTTAAACTTTCGTCTGCTGAAATTGACAACCGGGTAACCGATATATTAAAATATCTCGGTCTCGATCCGTATCTTGATTACTACCCTTCCGAATTGAGCGGCGGCATGAAACGGAGAGTTGCATTTGCACGAGCCATCGCGACGGAGCCCGAACTGTTGCTCATCGACGAACCGACGGCCGGCCTTGACCCGTATAACGCTAATCGTGTCGTTGAGCTTATAAAAAATCTCCAGGAGAAATTCCATGTTACATCACTTATTGTCAGCCATGAGCTTCATTATTTCCTCGGCACGATCAATCGAATCATAGCCATAGGTGATGGAACGGTAAAATACGACGGACCTCCCGATACGCAACTTCTGCAGCAGAAAAATATTTATGAATCGAATACACATGCAATATTGGAGGATAATCGGTATGGAGTTCACTAAAAAATCATCAAAAGGATATAGAATGAGTGTCATAGGATTACTCCTTCTCAGTATCTTTGTTATGACTGCGTTTATTTATTTTATCGGACAGGGGAAACAGTTCTTTGCTCCGAAATACTCGCTTTATATGACACTGCCGAATATTGAGGGACTTTTTCGAGATACGTTCGTAGCGGTCGGTGGCCTGAAAGTCGGCATCATTGGTTCAATGGAATTAGATGTACTGGACAATGAACATATCGTGAGCGTAGAGTTGCGTATCAATAAACACTATAAGGATAAAATAACAGCATCATCTGTTGCACATATTAAATCACTCGGTGTTCTTGGTGATAAGTTTATTGATATTAAGCCGGGTAGAGTTGATGAACCTCCGCTTCCTCCCGGGAGTATCATTCGTTCAACTCCGGTGCGGGGAATGGATGATTTACTCGCCGAGAGCGAAAGTCTGCTTGGGAAGATTGAAGATACTATGGGTAATATCCAGGCGTTAATGGCCACCGTTCTCGAAGGAAATTCTGCTCTCGGAAAGTTTCTCGTCGATGAACAATTCGGAAATTCAATGGACGAAATGCTCCGTCGAATGAATCTTTTGACAGAGCGAATAGAAGCCGGCCAGGGAACGCTGGGAAAGATCGTTCAGGACACGGTTTTATATTCTTCGCTTCGTGAAAGTACACAACGAATCGACCGTTTGCTCGCACACGTCGAACAGGGAAACGGGATGCTCGGGAAAATGATTATGGATGAAAACTTTGCAAGTACGGTTACTTCACTCATTCAGGAGACGGATGCATTCCTTCAGAATGTACAGCAAGAGGGAACAGCCGCACGTCTTATGGAAGATGATGAATTATACGATGAACTTGTATCGCTGACACGGTCGATGCGGACACTGTTTATCGACCTCCAGGAAAATCCAAAGAAATATGTAACATTCAAAGTATTTTGAAGCCGGATTCCTTTCAAACAACTGATATGTCAGATAAATGACATGATCGGGCAATTGTCAAGTAGGTGACTGAATCCGGTGACCTGTTCATCGTATGTTAAAGTTGAATCTTATAATTCAATCAATATCATCTAACTTTTTTATCTGGAGGTGGGTTATGGATACAGCACAAAACTTTTTCAAGAGA
>SLQE01000183.1 GCA_007131635.1 Bacteroidota bacterium
CGGTTGAAGTATCATGGGAAATACCCGACGGTTTTAGAATCAGCGAGTTGATCTATCCGACCCCTGAGCGCTTTGATACACAGGGAATGATCTCTTACGGCTATAAAAATGAAGCATTGATTTTGGCAAAAGTTACTCCGGAGCAACAAGGCAATGAAAATCCCGATCCGGTTATATCGGCCCGGGTATCGTGGATGGTCTGTAAGGAGAGCTGTATTCTGGAAGAGGGTACAACCGGGATTAATATCAAAGAATCTAAACCTGGACCTGAAACCTTTGAAAGGTTCAGGCAAAAGCTACCAAAATCAATCGATCAATCACCCGTTAAAATTTCCTCAGTTGAATCAACACGCAAGGAAAATTTGATATTTATTACAATCCACCTTGAAGGTGGAAACGTTGATGATTTTTTCCCCGGACCGGTAGGAAATTTTTTACTGTCGCATAAAGATATTCAAATTATGGACGGAAAAATTTCATACCCGATACGTCCATATACGGCCTCCTCAGATATAAAAGAAGTAAGTGGTCTCTTATTCAAAAACGGAACAGCATATCAATTCAATGAAACAGTAATACAAAACAACTAACATCAACTAAAGAAGGAGAAAGTATTATGAATCAACGATTTATGCTTGTTACAGTAATGCTGATTATCGCTTCATTGGTCGCTTTCGCAGACGGCCCGGTTATCGGAGAAAAAGCCCCCGATTTCACGCTAGAAGACACTCACGGTAACACTCACAACCTTTCGGATTTCGAAGGTCAGGTTGTCGTTCTTGAGTGGACCAATCCCAATTGTCCGTTTGTTGTACGTCATTATCGTGATGATCTGATGCCGGCTTTGCAGCGAAAATACGCAGAAAAAGGTGTTGTATGGTTAGTGATCAATACAACTCATCCGGAGCATCGGGATTTTGAGACAAACGAGAGTCTGAACAATATATTCGACGAATGGAATGCCGCGTATCAAGCTCAACTTGTCGATCTTGATGTCAGTGTAGGCCGCGCATACGATGCAAGAACCACTCCGCAAATGTATATTATTTGTAAAAACGGAATGCTTCGATACAACGGTGCAATAGACGACGACCCCCGGGGAAGTAATCCTCACTCCGAGCGTGTACAATATTTCCAGAATGCACTGGAACAATTGTTGGAGGGAGAAGAAATTGAAACAACCGAAACACGGCCATATGGTTGTTCGGTTAAGTATACGAAAGATACATAAATAAATTCCGGGTAAAGGAAAAACTTTGATCCGTAGAGCTAACTGAGACATAACAGCGAATAGTTGTAATATACATGCTCAATTTTGCCTCTCCTCCCGCTATATAAGGGGGAGAGGCATTTTTTTTATGGTTACTCCCACAGATTTAGAGTCCCACAGATAGATTATAAATTTTTATTATTGCTAAGGAAGAAGTTAGTAAGAGAGGTTTTATCAGAATGTAACGGAAAACGTAGGTATTTTGTAAAGAAATCCATATAATCCGTAGTTAATGAAAAACGACTCATGCTTCCCGGCCCAATCTCAGTGAATGGTTTTCCACAAATCGGAAAAACACGAAATAAATCCTTAAAAATTGGAAAATCCATTAAAAATTATTGTATTTTCAGCGGTTAAATAAGCAAAATCGTGGTATATAATTTGCATAATACTATTATGGTAAGTTATGTTCTGAAAGGGTTTTGTCATGCCGAAACAACTATCATTGCAGCTTATATTCTCACTGACGATCATTATTGTTATTATTACCGGTGTTACGGGATATGTAAATATTAAAAGTGAAGAGAGTCAGATCATCGAAAGAATGATCGAAGGGGCGGAGCAACTCTCAAAAAGTATTGAGAGTGCCACATGGCACGCTATGCTTGCCGATCACCGAGAAGATGCCTACACAATCATGAATACCATCGGCCGGGAACAGGGAATCGACCGCATCCGATATTACAATAAAGAGGGCGATATTACGTTCTCTACAAGGGAAGATGACCCGCCACATGTAGATATTCATGCAGAGGCCTGCATACTTTGTCACCATAGAACCGAACCTCTCGTGAAAGTCGATACACCCTCACGTGCCCGTATCTATACATCCGGTGACGGCGAGCGGAAACTCGGCATGATTACACCGATTTACAATGAGCCATCGTGCAGTGATGCCGATTGTCACGCGCACCCCGAAGAAATAAATGTGCTCGGCGTGCTCGATGTCTCTTTAGATCTCGATTCGGTTGACCGGGAGGTTCGTGAGGCGCAAATTCGTAACTCAGCGATGATTCTCGTAAATGTAATTTTAATCAGCCTGTTCGTGTACATCTTTACAAAGCGATTTGTCGATGCTCCCATTCAAAAACTTATCGAAGGCACGCGTTCGGTCAGTAAGATGAAGCTGGACGAACCGATCCACATCGATTCGAGTGAAGAATTGGGTGAATTGGCGGAATCATTTAATGTGATGCGGGAACGTCTTAAAGATTCGATATATGAATTGAACATGTTTACCCAGCATCTTGAAGAGAAAGTCGAGAAACGAACGAAGCAGCTTGAGGAAGCGCATATGAAATTGCTGGCCATAGATCGTCTGGCATCGTTAGGGCAGCTTGCTGCAAGCGTTGCGCATGAGATCAATAATCCACTCTACAGTATATTGAATCTCTCAAAAGTTATGCAGCGAATGATTAAAGAAGACGGTGTTCCGCCGCATCGTTTGGACGAGTTTAAAAAATATCTTTCGCAGGTAAGCAGTGAAACGGCCCGTGTGGGGCATATTGTGACGGATCTCCTGGCGTTCTCGCGACGATCCCGTGTTAAAAAATCCGAAGCGGA
>SLQE01000223.1 GCA_007131635.1 Bacteroidota bacterium
GCCGCAAATTCCATACTCGAGGGACAATTATTGAGCGAGCAGTATATCATTCTGCCGGCAGCAAGTATGTCTATATTCGTCTTAATTGTGGTTTCATTACTGACGCCTCCGTCACCCCCGGAAAAATGGAGCCGTTTCTACACGAAAGATACGTCACTTGATGAAGCTATCAAGGAACAACAGACAAAAGCACTGGAATGAAACTGAAAGATCTTGCAGAGAAGCGGACGGAGTTGTGGAGACTCCGTCCGCATCTTGCACCGAATAATGAAAAAGAGATAAGAGAGTTTATAAAATCAGCAGGTTTTTGTTACACGTACCACATTTCAAGAGATACCATACCGTCTCTCACGCAGACTATCAGCGGCACCCATACTCCAAAGACGCACCTTCTATTTTCAGATACCGATCCATTCCGGGAAATGCTCGATGAGACATTTCGTGTTTACTCTAAACAGAAATTATTTATTGAAGTCGGGATCTTCGGCAAACACCCGGTTATCGTTTATCGTGACGTATTTTCCCGATTGTACAGAATAGCCGGCAAGGAAGTACGAGGCGGCTCTATAAGGCGGAGAAAAAGAAACACAAATATTGAGAAGGCGGTCTTGTCCTTTTTAGATGAAAGGGGTCCGGCAGGGCGGCGAGAGATACGTGCATCAGTATTTTCAAACTTCGGAAAAGATCCCGGAACGCTGACAAAGGTGCTTGAATCACTGAGCCGACAATTAAAAATCATCAGAACCCGACGCGCAGATGAGATCCAGATAGCGTGGCTCACCCCTGAAAAATGGAACGCGCGTCTGTGTGAAGAATCTTCGAATATCGACCTCTCCGAAACTATAGAATATCTCATAATACGGTTTCTGAGCATTTCGATCGCCTCCTCCCGTAAATCCCTCAAGCGGTTTTTTCAACATGTTATTCCTTTCGATATTATGGATTACCACCTGAACAGTCTCATACAGCGCGGGCTCGTTGTCACCGATACGGAGCTCATTATCGATGGGAAACGCGCTCTGAAAATAAGATAACCCGTCATTTTAAGCACCCCTTGACAAAAACATTAAAATGCACTATAATAAGGTTTAGGTATACCTAAATATTATTTTTTATCATTAAAATATTATCTGTGTATGTCTACACATGTCGAAGATTACATTAAGAATATTTATAAACTCCAGGGCGAACGTGAAAAGGTAACGACATCGTCTATCGCCGATGCACTGAGTGTTTCCGCAGCATCGGTAACCGATATGATAAAAAAATTATCGGACCGGAGTCTGATCAAGTATATGCCGTATCAGGGGGTGGAATTGACGCACAGCGGACGCAGGATGGCTTTGCAAACCCTCCGACGGCACCGGTTATGGGAAATGTTTCTTGTGGAGTTTCTGAACTACACGTGGGACGAAGTGCATGATGAAGCCGAGAAACTCGAACATATTATGTCAACTGATCTTGAAGAACGGATTGATAAAGCACTCGGATATCCAAAGCATGACCCCCACGGTCACCCGATTCCGACCCGGAACGGCGAGATAATCGAAGACGATCATCCCTCGCTTGCCGATCTCGGGATAAACGACAGCGGGGTAGTCGTTCGTGTAAATGACATATCGCAATCGCTGTTACAACACATGGCTTCGATAGGCATTCATATGCAATCTCAGATAAAAGTTTTAGATGTTGTACAATTCGACGGTTCGATGCGCGTACTGATTGACGATAATAATGTCTTTGTAAGTCGTCAGGTTGCCAGAAATATTTTCGTGGATATTGGAGGAAAGAAATAAATCATGGAAGATATGATTCATCCGCTCTCGGCTTTATCGATCGCAGCTATTGTAATCGGTATACTTTTTTTCATTTTCTATCCGGATAAGGGTTTCCTTGCACGCCGGAAACACAACCGTAAAAACTCGGAACGAATTCTGATTGAAGATGCATTAAAGCACATTTATAACTGCGAGTATAATAATATCGACTGCACACTGCACAGTATCGCAGGGCATTTGTCTATCTCCGGTGACAGAACGGTAACATTGATTGAGAAGTTGGGTTCACTCGGACTCATTGAATCACATCCGGGAACTATCGGGTTAACCGCTGATGGCGGGTCTTATGCTCTTCGTGTCATCAGGATCCACCGTTTGTGGGAAAGATATCTCGCGGACGAAACAGGTGTTCAGGAAGAACACTGGCACACACAGGCGGAAATGAAAGAGCATGTTGTTTCTCCGGAGGAAGCAAATATATTGTCGGCGCAATTAGGTCACCCGCTTACCGATCCGCACGGAGATCCGATACCTTCATCAACAGGCGAGATGACCAGACGATCCGGGATCCCGATCGGCGAACTGAAAACCGGAACATACGCACGCATCGTACATATTGAAGATGAACCCCAGGTAATGTATTCGCAGCTTGTTGCATTGGGATTACATACGGGTATGCAAATAAGGGTTATCGAAAAGAAAGATGAAAAAATAATTATTGAAGCGGATGGGAACGAATGTGTCCTCGCTCCCCTCTTTGCAAATCAACTCCACATTGAACCCATTCATCAGCATAAAGAGGTTCAGCATACTTTTTTACCTCTTTCCGTATTACCAGAAGGCGAACAAGCTCGTGTAGTCGCGATTTCCCGTAAAATCCGGGGACATCAACGTCGGCGGTTAATGGATCTCGGGCTGGTACCCGGCACGGACATAACCGCGGTTATGAAAAGTGCAGGCAATGATCCCGTGGCATATCAGATTCGGGGCGCACTGATCGCTCTACGGAAATCACAGACAGACGGGATATTTATTCAACGAAATGAGGATA
>SLQE01000115.1 GCA_007131635.1 Bacteroidota bacterium
ACAGGCGGCATCTTTAGCTTGGATGGAGTACATCCAACCTCCGTCGGAAGCGGTCTTATCGCAAATGAATTTATACAAGCTATAAATCAAAAATTCGGTGTTCAAATTCCTGAAGTTCAGATCGGTACAATTCCTCCGAGCATAGAATTTGTCGCAAAAGGATTACTTACTCCGAATGACTTTATGAAATTAGATACCAATATATTTCAGGATGTGGTAAGATTGTATACAACGTATTAAACTCCCCATTTGCACACATGATCTGTAAAAAAGCCTATCGCAGGATAGGCTTTTCTTTTTATTTTTTTAACTATTTCGTACCTTATAAGATTATGAATCCACCTCAAAAAAGATCGGGTTTTTGTATCTCTACCACCTAATGGTAAATATTATTTTTTTTAGATTATTAATCCACAATGAATAGATAAGTTTAAAAATAAGTGAAAATATGGATAATCAGGACCATCACTGTGAACCTGAAATCACCCCTGATCTTATTAAAAACCACGGCCTAAGCGAATGGGAATATGATAGGATTATTGAACTGATCGGTCGGAAACCGAATTTTACCGAACTGGGCTGCTTCAGTGTTATGTGGAGTGAACATTGCAGCTATAAAAATTCGATAGCATTATTGAAAACTCTTCCAAGAGAAGGTGATATGCTGCTTGTTGAAGCAGGTGAGGAAAATGCCGGATTAGTCGACATTGGTGACGGATTTGCGGTTGCCTTTAAAATCGAAAGCCATAACCACCCCTCGGCAATCGAACCGTACCAGGGAGCGGCAACGGGGGTCGGAGGGATATTAAGAGACATTTTTACGATGGGAGCACGCCCGGTAGCTGCACTGAATTCTCTTCGGTTTGGGAATCTCGAAAATTCGCGCGTAAAATACTTGTTTCGTAATGTCGTAAAAGGTATCGGCGATTACGGCAATTGTTTCGGTGTGCCGACTGTCGGGGGAGAGGTTTATTTTGATAAGTGTTATACGGAAAACCCCCTGGTTAATGCTATGGCCGTCGGTGTAGTGGGCCATAACCGAATTGCAAAAGCTGTCGCGAAAGGATTAGGTAATCCTGTCATGATAGTCGGTTCCGCCACGGGCAGAGACGGTATCCATGGCGCTACGTTTGCATCGGAAGACCTTAGTGCCGAATCCGAATCGAAACGGCCGTCGGTACAGGTCGGGGATCCATTCACCGAGAAATTATTATTGGAGGCAACACTTGAGGTAATTAAAGCTAACTACCTTATAGGAGTACAAGATATGGGCGCCGCCGGAATTATTTGTTCAACATCCGAGATGAGTTTCCGCGGTGGCGTCGGTATGGATATTAATCTGGATCTCGTCCCGGCCAGAGAAGAAAATATGACGGCCTATGAGATTTTGTTATCAGAATCCCAGGAGAGAATGCTGATGGTTGTGAAGGGTGGATACGAAGATCGGGTGAAGGAAATTTTCAAAAAATGGGATTTGCACGCGGTGGTTATCGGAAGTGTTATCGATGACGGTTATTTACATTTCTGGAAAGATAATGATCTAAAAGTGAGTATACCTGCAAAATCACTTGTGCTTGGCGGTGATGCTCCTGTTTATCATAGAGAAACGAAAAAACCGAAATATCTTCAAGAATTAAGTAAATTAGAGCTGCAACAAATACCCGAGCCAGTCGATTATAATGACATATTGCTTTCATTATTAGCAGCTCCCAATATAGCGAGCAAACGTTGGGTGTATGAACAGTATGATTCAATGGTGCAAACTAATACAATTATCGGTCCGGGTTCCGATGCGGCAGTAATACGAGTAAAAAAAACCGGGAAAGCCATAGCAGTTTCAACCGATTGTAACGGGCGATATGTGTATCTAAATCCGAAAGTCGGTGCACAAATTGCAGTTGCGGAAGCCGCCAGGAACGTTGTGTGTACCGGAGCTAAACCCGTAGCAGTAACAAATTGTCTGAACTTCGGTAATCCTTACGACCCTGAGATATATTTTCAATTTTCTGAGACAATAGCCGGTATGCGGGATGCCTGTACCATTTTAGGAACGCCTGTAACGGGAGGCAATGTCAGCTTCTATAACGAAAGTCCAACAGATCGTGTGTATCCGACACCGGTGATTGGTATGCTTGGAATCATTGAAGATCTGAATTTAATCACTCCATCGCACTTTGTTAAAGAAGGCGATCAGATCATTATTCTGGGTGAGTCGAAGGGGCATATAGAGGGATCTGAATATTTGGCATATATTCACGGAAAAATTGAAGGTCAAGCACCTCCGATAGACTTGAAAAAAGAGAAAATACTACAAGCGTTTCTATTAGAAGCTATTGAAAAAGGATTAATAGAATCTGCGCATGATATCTCCGAAGGAGGACTCGCTATAGCTCTTGCGGAGTGTTGTATATCACAGAAAAAAACGATCGGTGCAAAAGTAAATATCAACACGGATATTCGTCAGGACTGCCTTTTGTTTGGAGAAGATCAGTCACGTATAATAGTTTCAGTAAAAGAATCTAACATCAATAAATTAAAGGGCTTACATACTGTTTATTCAAGTATAAACTTGCTGGAAATTGGGGTGGTAGGAGGAAGGGCTTTAAAAATAAATGATGTTATCGATGTCGATGTCGAACAGTTATTTTCATCTTATTATACCAGTATTGAGTCGATAATGAAAACTCCTGATAAAAAATAAAGCTTAGGTTGTAAAATTGAAAATATTCATTATAGATCCGAGATTAAAGAAAGTAATATCATCGGTAAAGTATTACGCAGTAGGTATTTACGAGCGTTTTAGTTCCGAACATATAATGATTCACGGGGCAAGTCTCGCGTTCGGAATTATGTTATGTTTAATTCCGTGGGCATTACTGTTATTCTCGGCATTTGGTTTTTTTCTATCAGTGGAAGAGTCTATGAATGTGGTAGAAGAAAACCTCAAACAGTTTATTTTATTGCCGGGCTATGAGGATCAGATACAACAACAAATACACTATCGGCTCAGAGATCTTGTAGATTACCGTCAAACTGCCGGAATTGTCGGGTTAGTCGGAGTATTGTGGTTATCTACATTTTTGTTCGGGACCGCACGTACAATACTGAACGAAATATTTAAAGTGAATATTTCATATAATCTTTTTGTCCAGAAACTACGGGATTTCCAGATATTACTGATATTAGGGGTTCTTTTTATATTAACTTTATTCGGGAGTACATTTATTTATCTCGTACAAAAGTTTATTTTTGAACGGGTAGAAATACTCGAATCGACCTGGTTACCCGGATCACTACCTATTATTGTAGGTTTTTTATTTACATGGACAATGTTTCTCGTTTTGTTCAGATTTCTACCGTATATTCGTTTATCATTCGATGTACTGGTAGTTTCAGCGACATTGTCAGCGATATTATGGGAAGTAGCAAAATATTTCTTCGGTTTATATATAACGAACTTTGCAAATTTCACAAGAATATATGGAGCGCTGACAATTCTCGCCGGAATCGCGTTATGGTTATATTACTCATCCATAGTATTTTTAATCGGTGCAATTGTCGGACAATTATACCGCGAACGAAAACAGATGCTGCGTCAAAGATAATAAGATTGTCGTATAATATATATTATGTAAAGTAGACTATTCGGGTTTTTCACTTGCTCTGCTATCCGGTCCTACCTATTATATTATAGTCCTAAATAATTGACTCTGGTGAGCGTTTATAAGGTATGGAAACGATGCCTTATCATGCGAGTATTTTTAGTGCCTTTGGGACAACCCTGATATCAATCCCTAATGCGTTCGTTGAGAGTACTTCTCCGTCTGCGTGTATCATTATTTCTTTTTGAGATTCAACCCGCAACGCATCAGTTCGGTAAAAATGGACTTGATTATGCTTTTTGTGTTTACCTTTCATCACACTCGGGAATATTCTCATTACCTGAGGAATCGAAACGTTATCGACCAGGCATACATCAAGCAAGCCGTCATCGATCTCCGCATCGGGAGTAAGATAAAAACCACCACCTGCGCACTTACCATTGCCGATGGCGATCAAAAAATGTTCTCCGTTATACATCGAACCGTTCAATGACATCATCATATTGGGTGTTTCATATTTAAACAATACTATCGCAACGGATACTGCATACAAACTTACACCGGATAAACGTTTAAATTTTCTGGTCTGATTTGCAACCGCTGCATCGAACCCGATACCGATACCATTGAGAAAATATCTGTCAGATTTACTACCTTCTGCCGAGGTAATTGTGGTAAATCCGGCATCGGAGTCCCGTCGCACCCCTTGCTTAAGTTTTTGTAAGGCTTTATAGATATTTGTGGGAATATTGAACATTTTAACAAAATCATTTCCGGAGCCAATTGGTATCACACTCATTGTAGCATTACCTTCGATCAGGGCATTCCCTACTTCATTTACGGTTCCGTCACCGCCAACGGCGACAATAACATTCTCCGGGTCATTTTTCATCTCCAGTGCAAGATCGTAGGCATGCATCCTTCTTTCAGTCGTGATGATTTCCGCCTTTGGGAAAAACTCTAAAATATGCGCTCTGAGACTTTGTAATATTTTTTTACCCCTGCCCTTGCCCGCCATCGGATTTACGATGAATATATATTTTTCCATTATCGATCCTGTCGATAAATTAGTTTATGTAATTGTTCTATCGTATTTTCTAACAAGTGGTTAACGCCTGTATACTGTCCTTCTTTATCAATATAAACAATTCCGCTAAAATGATACAACCAGTTGCCGGTTAACGTAACACCGGCGAAGGAATTCTTTTTCACTCCCGTGGCAAAGTTAACGGTTAGCGTATCACCGCTTCGTGTATGAACGGTAACCGGTGGTTGGTATCCTAATGTTAAATTCGATAAGACCGCAGACGCTATTGAACCTGTACCACAGGCGAGGGTTTCCTCCTCGACTCCCCTCTCATATGTCCGGATATTTATGGTCCCGTCGGTATTCGGTTTGACAAAATTCACGTTTGTACCCAATGGTTTGAATGCTTCATGGTTTCGTATTTGTTTTCCCAAATTACGGAGATCAAATATATCGAACTTCAGATCGGGGTAAGTTTTCTTTAGATCTTCAATAAAAACAACCACATGTGGGGATCCGGTATATATAAAATGACAGTTTAGAATATCACCGTCGATATTGAGTGTAATATTCGATATAAGGTTTGATGGATCTATCATATCCACAGTTATGTAATTCCCCTCGATGGCCGCCGTATAAGTATTGTCAAATGCAGAAAACCGGACTTCTTTATTATTTCTGCCATATGTGGAGAAATAATATGCTGCAATACAGCGTGCACCGTTTCCGCACATACCGCCTGTGCTCCCGTCCGAATTAAAGTATAGCATCTCGAACGGCATTTTGTCGTGAGTTTTATATATAAGCAGTCCATCTGCCCCGATACCGAGGCGGCGATGACATACTTTCCGTGCAATATCATCATAACCCCCGATACCCTTGTCGAGCCACATTTCATCGATCAGTATGAAGTCGTTACCGGCTCCGGATAATTTTACAAACGGTATAGAGATTGGTTTATCGGATATACTCATATTCCTCGAGCCTTATTCTAACAGAACCGATACCTATCCGTACTCTTCCTTCGAGAGGTATTTGATATTCATCTTTGCTTATCCAGGATTGATATTCCCGTGTCAATCCGTGAATTGCCGTAAAATCAATAACGCCGTTTACATGATATGCCTCGATCTTGTCATCGAATGCCGGGACACTGATTTTTTCGATATTTTGCGGTGGTTGAATTTTAATTTTTTCAACGGATCGATCGATCAGGATGTCCATTTCGCGTGCATTTCCCGTACTCGCAGCTGTACGGAGAACAGATAAAAATGTCAGTGCATCGTGAACCGGCTCATTAAGTTGTAAAGTGTCAATTTCAATATCGAAGATTGTCCCATTTTTCCTGTCCTTGTATCCCCGGTCAATTATGACATCTGTCGACCGATCTTCTCTCATTGCATAATAATACGCCCAGTTATTTCGCTCCCTGTCAAATGTAACCGATTCGGTGAAGAACCCGTCGGAACCAAGCTTGCTGTAAAACTCCGTATAGACGGATAAAAACGGGATACCTGAAAATGTTCGCATCGTAATGTGGGATTCTTTCACACTGTTGCTACTCCTCGAATCGTATTTGTTCAGCATCTCAATAGTACCGATACGGATACCGAGATAGGTTACGGTATATTGAAGTCGCTCGTCGTACACAAAAGATCCGGGGTCTACCCTTTCAATGGTACTTCCCGGAGTTATTCCGGTTACGAGAGCAATCAATGAGCATACCCATGTAAACCGTTTAATTTTAACTGATAATTTCATGTACTGCTTTCTGCGATGGCAAGTAAGGTGTTTTTGACTTCGAGTGTATGCCTTGCAATGTTGAATTCGTGATGAATGACATTACGAATAATCCCGCTTTTATCGATGACAAACGTGACCCTTTTCACAAAGGGAAGATATCCACCGAATCGCATAACCCCGTAAGCTCCGGAGATCTTTTTATCCGGGTCACTGATTATATGGTAGGGCAACCGATGTGTCGTTTTAAATGCATGCTGCGTGTCCATATTGTCAAAACTAACACCGATTATCTCACAGTCGAAACCCGACAGATCTTCATATGCGTCCCGGAACCGGCATACCTGATTCGAGCAAACGAATGAAAAAGCTTTAGAAAAGAAAAAAAGTATAACATTTTTCTTATTTTTGAATTCGGATAATGTTATTTTTTCCCCGTCTGTGGTCTCTGCGCTAAAATCAGGGGCTTTATCATTTATTGTAAGCATTGGATATTATTCACTATCGTAAGTAATTAACGTTTGGATGGGGTATTGTTTTATTCGTTCTCTTCCGTTCAGGAATGACAGTTCGATCAGGAATGATAATCCGACAATTTTGGCTTGAAGTCGTTCAACTAATCGACAGGCGGCTGCGATAGTACCCCCTGTTGCAAGAAGATCATCATGTATGACTACCCGGTCCCCCGGCTCTATAGCGTCCTCGTGGATTTCAATAGTATCGGTACCATATTCAAGTACGTACTCCTCACCGAATGTTTTCGCGGGGAGCTTACCTTTTTTCCGGATCGGCACAAATCCGGCATTTAATCTGTATGCTAATACGCCGCCAAAAATAAATCCACGTGATTCGACACTGACAACCTTTGTTATGTTTTTATCTTTATATGCATGATAAAAAAGATCAACGACCTCTTGCAATGCTCTCGGATCCTTTAACAATGTCGTAATATCGCGAAATACAATTCCTTTTTTTGGAAAATCCGGAATACTCCGTATCGTAGATTTTAAATAATTTTCAGTTTTCAATAGGTTGTTCTCCACGTATTACCATTTGAGTTTTTCTTTGTTGATAAATGCCTGTATACCGCGTTTACAATCCTCCGTCATTCTGGTTGCTGCATTCATACGGGCTGCAAATGCAAGGGCATTTTGTACATCCAGACCGGATAGCTTAGCGAGAATTTCCTTCGTAATTGCGACAGAAGAACCGCTGACGTCCTGAGAAATTTGCGAGGAGTATTCACGTACCTTCTCTACAAGTTTGTTGTGATCTGTAACGTCATTGATTAATCCGATGGTATATGCTTCACGGGAAGATATTGTCTTGCCGGTTAGCAATAATTCTCTTGCCCTTCCCTCTCCTACTCTCTGTACTAAAAAAATCATTACCATAGCCGCCACAAAACCGATACGCGCTTCCGGATATCCAAAAACGGCATCCTCTGATGCAATAATGATGTCACAAACAGTGGCCAAACCGCATCCTCCCGCCAATGCCGGTCCCTGCACCTGAGCGATGATCGGTTTTTTTAGTTTATACATCTGAACCAGAAGTCGCATAAGCGTCTCGGAATCTTCCAGATTCTCTTCGAAGGTAAACCGGGAAAGTTCCTGAATGTACGAAAGATCGGCTCCGGCACAAAATGCCTTGCCATTTGCACGAAGTACAATAACCCGAACGTCGTTAGCTTTTTCAGCCGTTGCGAAAGCCTGGCTTAATTCTTTGACAAGGATCGCATTAAAAGCGTTCCTTTTTTCAGGCCGGTTCAATGTTATATATGCTACCCGCTCTTTTTGTTCGTATTCGATATGAGTAAAACCCATAGAAGGAGGTAATCCTAAATTATCTAAATAAATCAAAGTACCTAATTGACTGAAAAAATGCAATAAAAACGGAAAAATCATAATAAGAAAATCTTATACAAATTAGTGAATATTTTGTAACGTATTCATTGAATATATGCTTATATTTAAGACGAAGGAACTTAAAAAATGAGTGTATTTCATGTAATCGGGAACTTGTGATTGATGCAGTTGTTCTATATATTTAGAAACTATGGGTCATTCAAAAACATATAAACTATTTGTATTCTCTTTCTTACTGCTTTTTTCCTTCTTTCATGTCGGATATGCAACCGTTGAATATATTTGCAGTATGGGTATGGAGATGGAAGAACTGAGATGCACGAACTGTCATCCCGAACACGAGCAGTTTTCCGGGAAAGCTACAATCGTAAGTAACGATATTACAGGATGTTGCAATGTGGTTGTTGCAAAAACGGAAATAATCGATACATACGTAGTCAATCATTCGGATATACATAGTTTCATCGAACACGCACTCTATTTTGATTCCCTTGTTTTATCCCCCGAAGAAACCCACATTGTACATTACTTCGATAATACAACTCCGGATTTACCTCTCTTTAATCTACACGGGATCAGTACGTCCATTCAGTACTCCTCCTTTCTCCGATAAGCTTCATCTTTTCATATTTCACAACTCTGTATAGTAATTAATCGTTGGGGTGTACTTACTGTGCACTGAAATCTCACATATATTTATAATCAAATAAAGGAATGTCATGATATTACGTTCATTCGCTTTAGTAGTAGTTATTATTTTCGGTATTCAGTCTTCTGAAGCGCAGGTACCTGATGGGCAGGAAGCTCCGCCGCTTGAATCCCTGCTCCGGGAAGCCCTCGAAAATAATCCGGGGATCGAATCAGCCCGATTTCGAGAACAGGCAACCGAACACCGTATTTCACAAATGCGCTCGTGGATGCCGCCCACATTAAAATATCAATATAACCGGCAGCCCCTCGGGACGATGGATCAGTTAAACTTTATGGATATGCATGTATATTCATTATCACAGAGGATCCCCTTCCCCGGCAAAATTTCAGCACGTGTCGATATGGAGCGTGCAAATAATGAAATGTCCTCCTTCAATCGCGGCGATGACGAGGTACAACTTGCAGCGAACGTAAAAGAAACATACTACCAACTGTGGATGATGCAGAAAAAACTTGAAGTCAACCGGGAAATTCAGGGCTTGCTTGAAAATTTCGTTGCCTCTGCAGAACGATTGTATGAGGTCGACCGGATTGGGTTGGAGGCGGTTCTTTCGGCACAGACGAACCTGTCGAAACTGCGGACAGAAGAGCGAACGATAATAAACGATTACAACAAGATGCTGGTAATGTTCAACCAGAAGCTCGACCGTGATCCGGACGAACAGCTCGGCGTCATACGTACGCTGCCGCCTGAAGAAATTCCTCAAAACATAGAAGAGTTTGAACGAGGAATGCTTGCCGAACGACCGGATATTCAAGCGATACGGTCCGGGATTCAAATGAATGAGGCCGAAATACGGTCGGCGCGGCGCGAGTATTATCCCGATATTATGGTTGATGTTATGTACATGCAGATGCCCGGCGGTATGGAAGATCAACTCGGCGCAATGGTATCGTTGCAAATACCGCTTGCTCCCTGGTCGAGTAATATGGTAACCAAACGGGTCAGCGAAGCGCAGAGCGAAAGAAGCTCCCGCGAAAAAGCACTCAAGAACATGACAACAATGGCTCGGTCAGAAATGCGGCAGGCATTTCTGGATATTGAGACACAGCTTGATGTCCTCCGTTTATATCGCGAGGAAGTGATTCCGAACGCAGAACAAACCGCCGAATCAGCACTTGGCGCTTTTCAAGCCGGTAAAACCGAATATCTCATGGTTCTCGATAGTCTTCGTATGCTGGAGATGTTTCGCATGGAATATTATATGGCGCAGGCGGAGTTCCACAAAGCCATTGCAGAACTTGAACGCCAAGCCGGGATAGTGATGTAGTGTATCAAATTACAGGTTTCAAGTATCAGTTTCATGTTTACAGTTTATAGTTCAAGTTATATAATTATTTAATTAAGGTGAGATTATGAAATACATATTATTTTCTATAGTGTTTTTATTCATGATTGGAATTGCCGGGTGCGGTTCGGACGATCACGATCATGACGACGGCATCGCCTACTGGACATGCCCGATGCATCCTGAAATAAAAGAGGACGAACAGACTCCCTGCCCGCTCTGCGGTATGGATCTGACACCGGTGCGGGAAGACGATGCCGATGATCATGACCACGATGAGACCGGAACGGGAGAAGCTGAAATAGAATACTGGACATGCCCGATGCATCCGGAGATACAGGAAGACGAACCGGGTTCGTGCCCCATCTGTGGAATGGATTTAACACCGATATATGCGGACCACGACGATCACGAGGACCCCGACGAACCGCGGGGCAGACTCCGGATTACCCCTACTCAACAGCAGATCATCGGTATGACCTACGACACGGTAAAGACCCGGCATCTTCAACCGACGATCAGAACTGTGGGAAGAGTCAAAAGCGATGAGCGACGGGAAGCCGAGCTTACCGTACGGGTTGACGGATGGGTCGAGAAAACCCATGTAAACGAGACCGGCGTTACCGTACGACGCGGTCAACCCCTCGTAACACTGTACAGCCCGGATTTGGTAAGCAGCCAGGAAGATTATCTCGTTGCGCTGAACCGCGGTAATCAAAACCTGGCAAAACGAGCAAGTGAACGGCTGCGCCTGCTCGGCATGCCCGCATCGGAAATTGAACGGGTCGAACAAAAAGGCGAAGCATTGCTTGAAGTTACATTAACAGCTCCCTTTAACGGTACCGTCATCAAGAAAAACGTTCGTGACG
>SLQE01000069.1 GCA_007131635.1 Bacteroidota bacterium
AAATCCCAAAAAGAAACACGGGAACATTCCGCTGTAAATCGGCCGTTAAAACTCGAAATGTAATTTTTTTAAAATTTTCGATGAGTTTACAGCCAATGAGCTTGAATATAAGACAAATCAGTTTTATATTCATACTTAATGTTATCACTTTTGCGGGCTGATTTGTTTGAAATAATTACAGGTCAATAGAGGTAAAAATAACTTACCAGGCTAGTATTGTTAATATCCGGTCATAATTTTCAGTGAATTAATACATATATACTCTGGCATCATATTTGTTCTAAATTAACCAAAATCGATAATTCACAATGTAAACATTAATTCCATAATTAATAAAAGTAGATCATATTCACCAAAATACGCACGAGGATTGTAGATGAATCGGTTGCTATTCCACCCGTTCCTTGCCGGAATATTGTTGTTCGCAGGCTGCTCTTTTTTTTCCTCTACACAAAGTGAAAAAACCACACCGGAAGTAACCAGTGAAGAGACGGAAATCAGTCAGGAGTTATCCGACACATTATATCAGGAAGATGAAGTACTTCTTGAAGACATGCTGAAGACAGTTCAGCTGATATACATCGAGGCACAACATGCCATGACCGAAGGTGATACGCTCACAGCGCAATCGTTGTTCGAGGAAGCGATTGAGCTGCTCAATGAGATCAGCTATCATCTCGATGCCGAAGAAAAAGAAGATTTTATTGAATTATCGAAACGAATAATCGAAGACTACGAACGTTATATCGCAATCATCGATGAACTAGGTCCGGAGAGCTCCATCTTTGCATTGCGGGAAAAACTTTCTATTGAAGTCGATCTGATCGAAACAGATGACATCATCATTGATGAAACCGAGATAACCACAACCATACCTCTTGAGGTCAACGAACATGTGGAACGTAACCTTGCCTTTTTTCAGAAAGGAAGAGGACGGGAACATTTTGAACGATGGCTTTATCGTAAAGGAAAGTATTTCCCCATCATGGCCCCGATACTTGAAGAAGAAGGAGTCCCGGCAGAATTGATATATCTGACAATGATGGAAAGTGGGTTAAATCCTCAAGCCCGCTCGTGGGCAGGAGCCGTCGGTATCTGGCAGTTTATGAGAGGTACCGGACGAATGTACGGATTGAATGTGGATTGGTGGTATGACGAGCGTCGCGATGTGGAAAAGGCAACCCGCGCCGCCGCACGTCATATGAGGGACTTATATGAACAATTCGGTGACTGGTATCTCGCTCTTGGTGCTTATAATGCGGGTGCGGGAAGAATCAATCGGGGAATTGCCCGGAGCGGTTCAAGAGATTTTTGGGTTATGCGGCCGCATCTGCCGAGAGAAACCCGAAACTACATACCGCAGTATATCGCTGTAACACTTATGGCGATGAATCCCGAAAAATATGGATTTGCCGGTATCGAGCCGGCAGAGACCATCCCATTTGAATTTGTATCCATCGATGGAAGTGTTAGTCTGAGTGTTTTAGCCGAATGTGCGGGTACAACATATGACGTTATGGCCGAACTGAATCCCGAGTTACTGCAGGGATTTACACCTCCCGGAACAGTCGGCTACCGAGTGCGGATCCCAGAAGGAAAGACGGAGGAATTTAAGAGACGTTTTGCTGAAGTCCCCGAGGAAGAGAGGCGGGATTGGATTGTACATCGGGTTCGCAGCGGCGAAACCCTCGGACAAATTGCAGGACGCTATGGTGTTCCGCTCGGTCTGGTGCAACAAACAAATAACATTCGCAATGCGCACCGCATTTCAATCGGACAAACCATTATGATACCCGTATCGCGTGAAGCATACCAGCGATACCAGCAACAGACTGCCCAGGCGCAGCGAACGCGGACCACACAACAGCCACGGCGAACAGCGCAACCTCCGAGAGCAACGTCGATTTCCACGGAGGGAAGAGAAAGAGTTGCATATACCGTACGACGCGGCGATACGATCGGACACATTGGAGAGTGGTTTAACGTAACAGCCGCAGCAATCAGAAGTTGGAACTCGATATCTTACGGAACACATATACACCCGGGGCAAACATTGAACATCTGGGTCCCGAGAGAACGACACGAATATTATACACAAGTTGCATCGCTGCCCTTTGATGAAAAACAACAGATAACCCGGGGCGTTGCCGTGCTCGTCGATGGCGGTGTTCAGTCGGTAAGTGATGAGACACGCGATAACGAGTACTGGACACAGCATGTCGTCCGCAGAGGTGAAACGATCGGGGGACTAGCGAACCGTTACGGTGTCTCCGTGCAGGATATACGCAACTGGAATCGGGTTCAGGGTAACACTATTTATGTCGGACAGGTGATTGAAATCTACAGAGTGCCCGATCACCGAACGATGGCGAGAACCGAGACCGTCGGAGCGCCTAGCATAATAGGCCCGGTGCCGGCGAACCGCTCCGATGAAATGACAATCCATGTCGTGCGATCGGGAGAGACATTATCACAGATCGCCGGTAGATATCGTGTAACGGTACGGGATCTTCGGGAGTGGAATAATCTGTCGGGTAATACAATTCGTCCGGGTCAGGAGCTGAAAATACAAACAGTGGTGGGAGAGGCAAGCAGGGCAATTGCATCTGCGATTACCGGTTCGAGAACGCACGTAGTTCAGCGCGGCGATACGTTATGGGATATAGCCCGGCAATATAATGTATCGGTTGACGAAATACGGCGGTGGAATAATCTTGGGTCGACGATCCGACCGGGTGATGAAATAATGATTTACAGATAATAAATAAATCAAATCATAGTTTTTTAACGGCTTACAGCTTCCTGTAAGCCGTTTTTTTTTGTTGTATTATTAAGATTCTCTCCGCCTTTTCATGTTGATTTTACAAACGAAAAATTGTATAATATAAAATATAAATGTTACAAGCTTTTTCGAGAAACATACCGTTGATATGCTTGTCGCAGCAAATCCCTTCCATCTGGAGATTAGAGAGGAGATTTATGAGGTTGTTTAAACTCTCGGCATTTTTAATAATTTTCCTATTTGGCATTCTTCCTTCGCTAGAATCGGGTGAACAGGATCTGAGGGATCTTCGTAAGTCTTTTGATGACGATGAATCCAAATACACAAATATCGGTAATATCGGGATAACAGTCAGTAATTTCGGTACGATCGGTCACGGGTGGCGGTACTGGCCGCAGCAACCGTCGGTCGAATACCCTCTTGGTTCGGGTATTGAACATATGTTTATAGGTGGATTGTGGGTAGGAGGTATCCGGGATAACAGAACCGTTGTGACGACAGGTGCCGTCGATATTCCCTCGGTTCGCGATGTCGCAGCCGGATTTGAATTTACGAATGCCCCCGGTTCGCGAGTTATCGAGCGCTCATCTCTTGCCGATTCGCCCTTTTACCATCCTGATGCAATCAGTCACCAGGATTTTTATGCCGACTATACCGATTCGAATACCACAATTCCGGGGACAACAACCAGAATCCCGGATCACGATCACCCCCTGCATATTAGTGTGCGACAGGAGAGTTATGTCTGGAATTACCCGTTTGCCGATTCCTTTGTCATTATAAATTTTATGATACGCAATACGGGGAATCTCCCGATCGAAGAAATGTATATCGGGCACTGGAGTGATATGGTGGTGCGGAATACCAATATTACACCGCCCCGCGGTTCGGCATTTTACCAGTGGGTTGCTCAAGGATGGGACGAGGAAGAAAGAATAGCGTATGCATTTGACTGGGGTGGCGACCCCGGTTTCACCGATAGTTATATAGCCGTTAAAGTACTCGGTATAGAACGGGTTCATCTGTTTTACACTGTCACCGATGATGGTTTGCTCGGTGAACGTGTCAGAGAAGAGAATCATGTGTTATTAACCGATAGTCTCGATCATCATTTTAATGCCTGGCGTTTCCGCGATACCGCCGATCGGATATATTTCTCTCCTCAAACGGATGGTGAGCGTTATGATAAAATGGCAAACGGTCTTCCCCGTCAGAACATCGATCCGCTTCGTGAAACCCCCGGAAATAATATGACCCTGGTTTCATCCGGACCGATCGACAATCTCAATGGCAAACAGCTTGTCCAGGATCAACGAACCGGTCAGATATTATGGAAGGTTGAGGCGGTTAATTATGTCCTTGCCGTGGTAGCTGCAAAAAAAGTGGGACCCGAACCCGCGAATCTCGACACCGAAGAGCAGCGCGAGCAGTTATTACTAAACGCCGACTGGGCGCAGCGGGCATTTAACGGAGAAGATCGCGACGGCTCCGGTGAACAGAGCGGTGACGAGACATGGACCGGAGGTACACCGGAGAATCCGCGGCCGCAGCGGTATATATTGCCTTCTCCCCCGAATGCACCCCGAGTACGTGTCGAACCCGGAGACCGAGAGGTCATTGTATACTGGGATCGGGATTCCGAGGATTCTATCGATCCGATAACCGGTCAAAAGGATTGGGAAGGATATCGGCTTTACAGAACAAATGCCGGTGCGGATATAGATGCTATCGGCGATATTCTCAGCGAATTATTTTTAATGGCGGAATTCGATAAAAAGGGAAACGAGATCGGGTATAATACCGGCTTCAGCGCTGTGAGGCTTGATCAACCGGTTACGTTCCCCGACGACCCGGTTACTTATCACTACAAGTTTCGGGTGCAAAATTTACTGAACGGATGGCAGTACGCATTCTCCGTGACTGCGTTCGATGAGGGTGATCCGGAGATCGGGCTGGAAAGCCTGGAGAGCAGCCGCAGATTCAATGCGGTTCGCGTCATACCCGGGACTATGCCGACGAGCGACGCGGATAAAGAAGTGGGTGTTTACCCAAATCCGTACTACGGGAGTGCAGGATGGGACGGAAGAAGTCCGCAGACCGGTGACGTACGCGAACGCCAGCGAAAAATTTATTTTTATAATTTACCCGCGCGCGCAAGAATACGTGTCTACACACTTGCAGGAGACCTGGTGAAAACACTTCACCACGAATCCGATACATATGCCGGTGAAGGGGAATGGTTCAGAAGGTTCTCGGGCGATAACGTGCGTTTTGCGGGAGGGGAACACGCATGGGATTTGATTACCGATTTTGATCAGGCGATTGCAACCGGTATGTACCTCTTTGTTGTCGAAGACCTCGATACAGGCATACTAAAACGAGGCAGATTCTTAATAGTAAAATAAAAATATAATCTCTCATTTAAAAAAGGAGAATACATTATGAAGTACTCTTTACGAATGCTGTTAGTCGGTGCAATGCTGGTTACCGGACTCACATTGTTCGCTCAGGACTATCCCCTTATGACGATCAGAGAAGCAACGGAAGTTCCGGTCGAGCAATTGCAGGAACTTGAACAGCGAATATCGGCGGGGGAGAATCCGGATGAGCTGTACGAACTTCACCATCCGCCCACTATAGGCGATACGCTCAGAGTACGTGGTGTAATCACCAGTGACCCGTTTGCACCCGGTGGCTCCGATCGCCGGATCTTCATGCTCGGCAGCGCATTGATCGTATTCATACAGGATCCGGATGATCCGGAATGGGGTGGACTCCATGTTCGCGAAGTCGATACGACCAACTTCCCGACCGGGCTGGATCAATTCGCTATCGGTGATTACATTGAGGTCACGGGAATTATGGAGGAATTCTTTTCCGCGGCCACTCCCAGTATGACACAGATTCGGTTGCTGACAACCAGACAGGTGCTCTGGCTTGATAATGTGGAAGATAATGACACGCTTGATCATCCTCCCTATACTGTTTTACCGACCGGAGAATTTATTCAGGGACGGGATCCGGAGAGGGTTATCAAGTATTCGACAGGCGAAAAATGGAAGGGAGCGAGAGTACGGTTTGAAAATGTTCGTGTAGCTACGCGATCTCAAAGTCCTTCATCACTTCGCTGGACCTGGTCGGTTGTCGATGAGAACGGAAATGAGGTAAATATATACGATCCGTCAAAGTTTTTCCGCGGAGGCGATCAGGCTGTTGATCCGGAGTGGGCACCGCCGCCGTTAAGTGCGCTTATAAATATTCAGGGATTGATTATGACGCAATCACGAGCAGTCGGAGGCTACACGCTTGCACCCGTCGCGCCGGGTGATATCGAAGTCATCGCAGTCCCTCCTGCATTTCAGGATGTTACCAGGGATATCGGACTACCCAAATCAAACGAGGATGTTACCGTTACGGCAACAGTCATACCCCCATCGGAAGAATTCCCGGTATTAGGTGTCGATCTTTACTATATAGTTGATGGGGATACGATTATGTCGAATATGGATATTATAGGTGAAGATATCTATAGCGGTATTATTCCGGCACAACCCGACGGGAGTGAGGTTCATTATTATATGGTGGCCCGTTGGGCAGGTGATCCCATTGCGAGTCCGTTCAATGTCCAGAATGAGAATTATTTCTATCTTGTCAAAGACGACGCTTTAACAATACAGGAATTAAAGTATTCACCGTTCTTTCCTCAGCAATATCCGCCTTACGCAGGTTTTACGGTAACGGTATCCGGTGTTGTAACGGCAGATTTAAATGACAATGTCGACTATGTACACATACAGAACGGAACCGGTGAATGGAGCGGTATCTGGGTCCGGGGTCCTGGAATCGACGATTCGATCGTCCGCGGTGACAGTATCACCGTAACCGGTGAACTGCAAGTAGCTTTCGGAGTACCGCGCATCGGAGCTATCACACCCGATAACGTTGTAGTCCACGCAAACGATGTCCCGATTCCGGAACCTGAATTGTTGACGACCGGAATATTCAGAGTCGGACGAGCAAACTACCATCCGATGGCGGAGCCGTGGAAGGGTGTATTGGTAGAATTCGAAGATCTTACGATCACAAATGCAGATCCGGACGCACCGTCTCACTTTAGTGAGTTTATTATTCGTGACGCAACCGCGGGTATGAGGGTCGACGATGGACCGGCAGGAACGGCTTCATGGACATCGACCTACAGTACAAATCCGGCAGATAATCCAGAGCAACTTCTTATGAACGGAACGACAATGGATAAGTTGCGCGGAATAATGTATTTCAGCTTTGGAAACTATAAATTAATCCCGCGTAATGTCGACGATTTTGTGAACGTGACGAGTGTGACCGAACGGATCGATGATACAATACCGCAGCAATTTAACGTATCGCAGAACTATCCGAATCCGTTTAATCCTACAACTCAAATTCAGTTCTCGTTACCGCGCGACGCGCACGTCACGCTGCGAGTATTTAATATCCTCGGTCAGGAAGTCAGGGTATTAATAGATGAATATCATACTGCTGGTGTCTATACCGCTACATTCGAAGCTGGAAATCTCTCAAGCGGTATGTATTTCTACCGTCTTGAAGCCGGTAACTTTGTCGAAACGAAGCGGATGATGTTCCTCAAATAAAATGTAATATAATCGGCAAGGACGTTCACGCGAACGTCCTTGCCGGCAATTGATTAAGTATAAATACCATATGTATCGTTTACTGTTATTTTTAATTCTTTTATTCATTATCGGTGGGTGTATCGACCAGCCGGCATCTGAACGTATCGCAAATATACCGCCTCAGACGTTTGTGTGGTTAATGCCGGACGATACACTGCGTACGACAACCAGCCGGCAGCATGTCCATTGGTGGGGAGACGACCCCGACGGATTTGTGGTCGGATACGAATGGTCGTTTAATGAGACTGATTGGAACTGGACGGAGAGAAACGATAGTGTGTTTTTACTGTCACTCCAACAGGATGACACCACATATTCGTTTTATGTGCGGGCCGTTGATAACGAAGGAGCCCGCGATCCGAATCCGGCCTCATTGTCGATTCCGATAAAAAATACTCCCCCGAGCGTCGAATTTGTCGACGGTACAACCGTCCCGAAAACCACATTTACCGTTGCAACGTTTGCATGGTCAGGCACCGACCCCGACGGCGATGATACCATTATCCGCTTTTTATGGGCATTGAACGATACCACGGAATGGAATGAATTATCCGGCGAATCTTCTATGCTGACGGTCAGAGCGGCTGACGGTTTGAGGGTCAATGACAACAATGTCTTTTATCTGAAAGCTCAGGATAATGCCGGTGCCTTTAGTAAGACAGCTATCATGCCCAATGATCCGGCACCGGATAACCCGGAGCGACCACCCGATACCACGGCATATTGGTTTGTCCGTGAACCGGTCGGTGATTTGTTAATCATAAATGATTACGATCTGGATGACAGGCCTGATACCATGTACACGGCGATATTTGATACTCTCGGCGGCGGCATTTTTCGGGATCACAGTATCTGGGATATTCGTCGGGGACGCACGGAAATGCAACGCGGTGATCTTGTACCTCCGTTTGTAAACCCCACTGTTGTGGAAACGATGCGACTATTCGGGTATGTATACTGGTACAGCGACAACGGTCCAAGCTATAGCGTGGCACAATCCGCAATTCCCCGTTATTTGGAAACCGGCGGGAGAGTGCTTATGTCAGTCACATTCCCGACAGGTGTCTTCGATCCGCGGGAACAGGGACTGGTCGATTTTGCTCCCGTTGACAGCATTGCCGAGCGGGACATCGGATTTGTCCGGCCGAGAACGCGAATAATCCCGACCGATCAGGCTGAGGAGTTAGGGTACCCCGAATTGATCCGCGATCCGGTGGGGTTCGGAGTCGGAGGTGTGAGGAACTTAATTCCACAAACGGGGGCAATGCCGCTGTATCACGTTGATCACGCCGAGAATCCGCTCGTGGCAGTGAAATCACCGGACAACAGAATGATTTTCTTCGGACTGCGTTTACATCGCATGAACGGTGATCCGGCTGACCCGGATTCCCGAAGGCTGGGTAAACTTTTCCATAAAATCTTTATCGATGAATTTGGCAATTAAGAGTTTTTGGAAGATGCTATTATGAATAGACTTACTTTTTTCCGGTTTGCTTTGTGCATCGGCCTGCTCGTCATCTGTACGGGGTTGGTTGCCGTTGCTCAAACCGATCGAGGAACAATCCGAGGCAAGGTCACCGATAAAGATACCGGTGATCCTCTACCCGCGGTCAACGTTGCGATACCCGGAACATATTACGGCGCGGCTACCGATTTTGACGGGAACTATATCATAGACGGAATGCGTCCCGGTACGTATACCGTTGAAATATCGATGATCGGTTTTCAACGGCAGCAGCACACCGGTATACGCGTTTCTGCGGGTGAAACGGTCGTTTTAAACGTACAACTTGAGGAGACCGTCTTAACGCTTGATCAGGAGGTGGTCGTTATCGGTGAGCGCCCGCTCGTTGATATTGAAGAGACGGCAAGCAGACGCATAATTTCCCAGCGTGATATTGAAGTTGCAGTGGTTGAAAATGTGAGAGATATTATTGTACAGCAAGCCGGTGTCGTGCAGCAGGATGACGGCATACATATACGGGGCGGACGCTCATATGAAACAGCATTTCTGTTGGATGGTGTATCGGTGCAGGACCCCGTTGCCGGAACGGGTTTCGGACTCGAATTGAGTTCCGCAGCTATCGAAGAAGTTGAAATGATTACCGGCGGTTTTAATGCGGAGTACGGCCAGGCGATGTCGGGCATAATTAACGTCCGGACCCGCGACGGCGGAGACACGTACCGCAGCTACCTCTCCTATAAATCGGATAAAATCGGTTTTTCGGACGGACATCAGAATTACCTGAACACAGATATCGTCGAGTTTACCCTGGGCGGTCCTGAATTTCTCACACAAAAACTGATGCCGGCATTGGGCATTAATTTCCCCTGGAGAATAACTGTCTTCGCGAATTTCTATATGGGTGTCAGCGACGGACTCGAGTACGGCCGCACCGGTAAGCGAGCCGATCAGTTGAATTCATCGACTTTTTATGGTACCCGATTTGCACCACGACAGAATAATACATGGTCATGGCTCGGAAAGGCGAATCTGCAACTCAGTACAACACAGCGCCTTGAATATACATACACGCAGTCGGTAAATATTAATCAAAATTCTCAGAGTATTCAGACCCGACTCGAATACGTCGAACCAAGTCCCGGCTACCAATACCGTTATCAGTTCATACTCGATAATGCAAATACGTTTACTCACAACAATCAGGGAAATATCCTGAAGTGGACGCATACGGTAAGTCCGAGAACATTTTATGAAATTCGATTAAGCAGTTTCTTCACACACCTCCGTGCGGACGCAAATGGATTACATTGGAATGAATATGAAGAGCCGCGGGATATTGTGAGATTACCGCTTGAATATTTTGACACGGGGCGTGATACGATAGGAGTTATTCCGGGAGACGGTTTTTACAACATCGGGCATCCGTTTACATGGCGCGATCACTTCGTTGAAGAGTATACCCTGAAATTCGATTTGACGAGTCACTTTACTGAACGTCGAAAATTCAAGAGCGGTGCCGAATTTACTTTCCAGGAAATGCAGGTAGTCGACATTTATCAACCCTGGGTTCCGCCGATGGGATTGAATAACGACGTGTATCGGGTTCATCCCGCATTCGGGGCATTTTACGTGCAGGAAACAGTCACATTCAGCGGTATGATCCTGAATGCCGGTATGCGTTTCGATTATTGGTTCCCCGGAAGATTCGTAGATAACGCGGTGAAGGATCCCGATGTTATCACTATTCCCGATGCAATCCGTGAACGTTATATGGATGAAACCTATAGTTTCTTCGGACAGCGCTGGAAGGGTCGCTTAAGTCCGCGTGTCGGAATTTCTCATCCCGTGACCGATAATCAGACGTTATTTTTCTCTTATGGACATTTTTCAAAACGGCCGCGTCCGCAATTTGTCTATGCAAAACTGACACCGACAGCTGCACGATCCACGTTCCAGCGGTTTGGTAATCCGGCATTGAATCCGGAGACAACCGTTGCGTATGAGATCGGATTACGTTCGCAGATCACTCAGAACGATGTTTTAACCGTAACTGCTTACTATCGCGACATATTCGATTATGTCAGCACACGCACTGCGCGTATCGAAAGTGCCCGGTTCCTCGGCGGTAATTTTATCACGTATGTCAATCAGGATTATGC
>SLQE01000322.1 GCA_007131635.1 Bacteroidota bacterium
CGGGCAAGAGAGTAATGAAAGGATTTTTCTATGAACGAACGAATGCGATGGAGTTCCGAACGGGCGTTCGTTTTTGCAACCGCCGCCGCCGCCGTCGGTCTGGGAAACCTGTGGCGGTTTCCCTATATGGCCGGCGAGAACGGCGGCGGTGCGTTTATACTTGCATATCTTATTGCTATTATCGTACTCGGATTTCCCATCATGCTGATGGAGTTCGGTGCAGGGAGGACGGTTCAGGGAAGTCCGGTAGCCACCTTCCGCGATAAACATCCGCGCACCGCTTTATTCGGATGGATAGTTGTATTACTTACCGGCATCATCATGAGTTACTATCTTGTGATAACCGGGTGGACGCTCGGCTACAGCGTCGACAGTGTTCTCGGTCAACTGTCTTCGTTCGAGGATTTTTCAGCGCAATATAATTCGCTCTGGTATTTTCTTATCGTTGTTGTGCTTACAACCGGTGTTCTTATCGGCGGGTTGAGCGGGATTGAACAAAAAGCAAACTACTTGATGCCGGTGTTGATTGTTATCATCATCGGGTTATCCATTTACGGTCTCACGATGGAGGGGAGCCGGGATGCTTTACGCTTTCTGTTCAGTCCCGATTTCGGCGCTCTCACAAAATTTGAAATATGGTTCTTTGCAATCGGACAGGCATTTTATTCGCTCGCAATCGGTCAGGGGTATTTAATAACATACGGAAGTTACCTTCCGGAAAAGGTGAATCTTCCGAGAGCGGCAGGGACGGTCGCGGGAGTTGAGACGGGCATTGCGCTGCTTGCGGGATTGATGATTTTCCCGATGGTATTTACCTTCGGACTATCACCGGATGAAGGATCGGAACTTGCATTCAATACGATGCCGGTGGTTTTCAATCAGGTCCAATTCGGTGGAATACTAGGCGCCGTTTTCTTCACGTTATTCTTTCTCGCCGCATTAAGTTCGTGTATTGCGGGGATGAAAGTAGTGGTAACGGCTATTCGGGAGGAGTTTACATTAACGAACACAAAAGCCGTTATCGCAGCAATGATGCCCGTGTTCCTGTTGGGGATTCCTTCGGCGCTCAGTTTTTCTCCTTTGGAAATTATGATCGGCGACAGACCGTTTCTTGAAGTAGTCGATATGTTCGCCGCCACGCAGGTGGTCGTTACCTGCGGAGTAGTCGGTGCGGCGATCATAAGCTGGCTCATCCCGCGCGACAGTCTGCTTCAGTCGATAGGCGAAAACCGCCGCCGTATGGTCGGCTGGATGATCTTCATAGGGCGCTACCTTCCAATACCGGTCTTGATTATTTCTCTCATACGATTATTTTTATAATTGTCAAGACAAAACGATTTTGGACAAAACTATTGAATAATGTTTTGTATAACATCAGTTTTTAATAATTGTTTTGCCCCTAATAGTTTTGTCATCATAAACTCGAAACCAAAAACTTAAATGGCAAAACTAAAACTCGATCTGCACGACATATACAACCGGGGCGATGAGATTGAAAAGGAATTGAACAAGATCATTGAGGAAGCGCTTGAGAAAAAGATCAAAATGGTGGAGATCATTCCCGGTAAGGGAAGCGGACAGCTCAAAAAACGGGTGCTGAAGTTTTTGGAACAGCCGCATATTAAAGCGCAATATCATCGCATCAAGAAAGATAGCAAGAACTTCGGTAGACTGTTTGTGTATTTTAAGAAATGAATATCCTTTTCTCCTGAATTGACATCCCGAAATAATATGTTTAAATTTACATAAAAGAAGTATTGGTGATGTATAGGAATCAATGGTCTGTCGTCACTCTAACAAAAGTCCGACCCGCCAGGTACGAATTAATTATTCAACAAATATTAATCAATTTCGGTGACATGAAAAGTAGCTATAGAAATTTTTTTATAACGATCAGTGTGACATTTACTCTTTTTTTCCTCTCATGTTCGGATGATCATACAGAAGTATCAAATCAGGTATCCCGGTCTTCCATTACGGTAGCCGAAGCAATCTATCGAGATCTTTCACAGAAATTCACCGTCTCGGCGGAAGTCGAATCATACCGGCGTATCTATGTCGCTTCGAGAATTGCCGGCCTCGTCGAGGATGTCCGGTTTGAAGAAGGTAACCGGGTTCGTAAAGGAGATATCATGGCCCGTATCGATACACGCCAGCAGCAGGTCGAGCTCCGCCGTGCATTGGTTGCATTTGAAGAAGCGCGTGATGCATTTGAAAGAGCTGAACAACTATTTGAGTCCGATGCAATCAGCCATGCAGAATATCTTACAATTAAAAGGAATCTTGAACTGGCAGAAAACGATGTCGATCTTTTGAAGCTCCACGTAGAGTTCGGCGAGATACGTGCACCGGTTGATGCTGTCGTAACCGCGCGTCTAGTTGAAATCGGGAATAACATTTCCGTGAATGAGCGTATGTTTACGATCGCAGAACTTGGTATGCTGGTGATCAGACCGGGTGTATCGGAAATGAATCTGATGGGATTAACCGAAGGTATGTCTGTGAACGTTACACTTGATGTATATCCCGATCAAATCTTTACGGGACGAATCAGACGGATATTTCCGCGTGCAGATCCAATTACCCGTCTTTTTACCGTTGAAATCGAATTATTAATAGATAATACGACGCCTCAAGTGCGCCAGGGTAATCTTGCACGAGTGCAGTTTGCAACCGACGATCGTAGCCGGGTTGTAGCAATACCCACAGAGGCGATCGTACAACGGGGCGATGAGGTATTTGTTTACGTGGTGAATGATAATCAGGATGCCGTATCATTGAGAACGGTCGAAGTGGGTATTCGACGTGATGGTTATGCGGAAATCATTTCAGGCATCGAACGGGGGGAAACAGTTGCGGCAAGTAACCTCGACGCTCTCGACGACAATACACCTGTCCGGATTGTCGGAACCTTTCGCAGACATGGATTCAGAAATTGATTTAGAATATGAACAGAGTATCGAACGATTTGAATCAAAACGAATACCGCGGAATTTCTGCGTGGGCAATTCGCCGGCCCGTTGCGACACTGTCAATTACATCTGTTATAATCGTACTGGGTATACTTTTTGCCGGACGGTTGCCGGTCGATCTCCTTCCGCAGATCGATTATCCGCACATACGCGTTGTGGTAAATTATCCTGGCGTAACCCCGGAAGTGATCGAGGAACAGGTGACGCGTGTTCTCGAACGGAACCTCGCTGCGACTGAAAATTTGCGGGAGTTACACGGACGAGCTTCCGAAGGGCGCAGTTATATCGAAATGTATTTCGACTATGACACCGATATCGATCTTGCTTTGCAGGATGCAGGCCGTCAGCTGGAACGTGCACGCACAGAACTACCCACCGGGATCGATCCCCCCCGTTTAATGAAAATGGATCCGTCACTCAATCCGGTTTATGAACTTGCCATTACCTCACCTGTCCGCTCATCGATTGAGATCCGGGATTGGGTCGATCAGCGATTACTGCCGCAATTGCTTTCTGTTCCCGGTGTGGGATCAATTGAAGTGGCAGGCGGTAAAATTCGCGAAATAGACGTCGTTGTCGATCCTGAACGATTGCGTTCGTACGGATTAACGCTCACCGATGTTAGCCGTGTGCTTGCCGGACGCAACATTGATCGCGCCGCCGGCAACATCACATCGTATGCATACGACATTATGGCACGTACTGAAACGCGTTATAATTCATATATCGACGTTGCCAATACCGTGATACCGCTTGACGGATCAGGGAGAACTATAAGAGTTAGCGACGTTGCGAATGTTACAGATAGTCATCGCGAACAGCGCTTATTTGCTTATCTGAACGGCGGCGAATCCGTTCAGGTCTCTATCATGAAACAGCCCCAATCGAATACAGTCGCCGTCATCGATGGATTAGAACGCAAGTTGAGTGAATTAAGCCAATCGGGTTTCATCACTCCCGATATCGAATACCGACCTATACGCGATGAATCATTCTTTATCACCGCTTCCATTCGCTCCGTTACATATGCCGCTATGCTCGGTGGTTTGCTGGCAATCTTCGTCATGTTCTGTTTCCTCGGAAGTGTCAGGCGTTCTCTGATTATTTTGTTTACCCTTCCCGTTGCTATCATCGCCACTTTTTTGATGATGATGATTGGCAATCTGACGCTTAATGTGATGAGTCTGGGCGGACTTGCACTGGGTATCGGGCTCTTAATCGATAACACGATCGTTATGCTCGAGAACATCGTTCGTCATCAGGATACGCTGGGAAAATCCCCGCGCGATGCAGCAAATCAAGGATCACGTGAAGTCCTATCCGCGGTTATTGCCGGAACAATGACCAACCTTGCAGCCGTTCTACCGTTTCTTTTAATAACGGGATTGGCTGCTCTTCTATTTCGTGAACTTATTTTTACCATATCGTTTGCAATTGCGGCTTCGCTCGTTATTGCGGTAACGCTTGTACCGACGTTGATGGTTCTCGTTTCGGAACGTTCGTGGAGAAGCAGCGGTTTTGCAAATTCATTTTTCTTCAGGAATTTTAATCGGGGCTTTGAGAAGGTAAGGGATATGTATCGATCTACGCTTCATCAGACAGTAAAATGGCGGTGGATCTTCATATCGGTCGCAATCGTATTGTTATTCGGAAGTATCACAATACTCGGCAGACTTGGAACTGAATTTTTACCTCCGGTGGATGACGGCAGAATTACCATGCGTTTTGTACTTCCTTCGGGTACATCTATTGAACCAACGAATGAGGTTGCCTCTATAATAGAAGATGCGATCCGGGAAATGCCGCATGTTGAGACCGTTTATATGACCGTGGGTGGATATTTCCGTGGCGGTCAACTTTCTCTTCGTGGAGGGATGATAGATTTGACGGTCCAATTGAAACCGCATGCTGAACGGCGAGGATATTCCGCAGAGACGTGGGTGTCTGAATTCGGCAGAAAAATATCGGCCTATGATATTCCGTTTGTGCAGCGTCGTATTCGAGGGCCGCGGATCGAAGGTCTCCAGACAAGTCTCGTCGATGCAGACATAGCTGTCGGTGTCGTCGGTGAAAATCTTGATGTGTTGAACATGCATGCGCACGAAATCCTGCGTCAGCTGGAAGCAATAAGGGGTATCGGAAGTATTCAGGTCGGACGTGACCAACGGATACCGCAGTTGTTGATAAAAGTCGATGAAGATCGTGCCTCACAATTTCAACTCACGTCTGAGACTGTCGCAGCGGTTGTCCATGGCGCTGTGGACGGGATTGTCCCGACGCGATTTGTTGAGGGCGGTTTTGAATATAACATCCGTGTGCGCTACCCGCGCGATATCACAGGAACCGTGGAAGGGTTGTATCTAATCCCAGTTTCCAATCTGCAGAATCAGGTGGTACCGCTCGGCAGCCTCGTCTCCTTTGAAGAAACAACGGGACCCGCTCACATCGAACGGTTCAATCAGATCCGCGTAGTCTGGGTTAACACTACGGTCGATTTAAATGAAGCGACGGTCGGTGAAGTGGGTGACCGTATCAGAGCGACGTTAACCGATTTCCAGCTCCCCGATGGTTATAGTCTCATCTACGGCGGCGAGCAGGAAGCAATCGAAGAATCCAACCGTTCGCTTATGCTCGCAATCGCACTTGCAATCTTTTTTGTTTTCATTGTCATGGCTGTGCAATATGAAAAACTTTTTAGTCCGGTCGTCATAATTTCTTCCTTGCCTTTCGCGCTTATAGGTGTGGCACTGGCATTATGGGTAACGGGGCTGCCGTTTAGTGCTCCGGTTTTGCTCGGAATCATATTTCTAACCGGTATAGTGGTAAACAACGCTATTCTTCTTGTTGAGTTCACCGAGAACTATCAGTTGAGAGAAGATCAAAGCATAATGGATGCCGTTATTGAAGCGGGTGCGGTTCGCTTCCGACCGATCCTGATGACCACATTAACAACAATTTGTGGAATGCTTCCGCTTGCTATCGGACTTGGTGAGGGGGCGGAATTATTACAACCTCTTGCGGTGACGGTAATCGGAGGATTGATTGTCGGAACCTTTCTGACATTGATGATTATACCGGGAATGTACCTGATATTATCAGATATCAGGAATACGTTGAAGAGGGCATTGGGATGATTTGAGAGAATTAATGGTTGATTGGTTCATTGAATGGTTAATGGTTGATCGGTTAATGGTTAATCGGCGGTTCAGCGGAAATTCCGATTAACCATTAACCGATAACAGGTAACTATCCTTAATTGATTGGTTCAACTCTATACAACCCACCGTTCGAATGATCGGTAAGTACATAGATATAGCCATCCGGCCCTTCACGCACATCGCGTATGCGGCCGACTTCTCCCGTAAGTAATTCTTCATCGTGGAATACTTCGTATTGACCCTCATATTCCCTGACGACCAGTCGTCGGATGCGCTCTGCGCGTAAACCCCCGGCGAGGATGTTGCCCTTCCAGCGAGGGAACCGGTCTGAGGTAACTATCGCTAATCCCGAGGGTGCAAGCGTGGGAAGAAATTCATAAACGTGCGGGGTAACGCCTTCCATACGCCGTGCCTGTGCGTGCGGGAATTCTTCCTGTGTGCGGTAATCAAGCCCCTGTGTGACAAAGGGCCAACCGTAGTTATGTCCGGGTTCAACGAGATGAAGGAGGTCGCCGCCTCTCGGACCGTGCTCGGTCACCCAGATCTCATCGGTTTCCGGGTTTACAATAAGTCCCTGTATATTCCGGTGACCGTATGAATAGATCTCATCCAGCGCATCGGGATTGTTCACGAACGGGTTGTCCGACGGCACCGATCCGTCGTCATTTAGGCGGAGCAATGTTCCCGCATGATCTCGATTATCCTGTGCCCGGGTCGGATTCGTACCGCGATCGCCGATACTCATGAGCAGTGTGCCGTCGCTCATCCAGGCGAGTTTGGAGCCGTAATGTCTGCCGGGACCGGAATAACGATCCTGTACGAATAACTCTTCCACATCGACGAGTGTGTTACCGTCAAGACGGCCTCGTATAAGGGCGGTTGCCGTCTCTCCGTGACCGTTCGGTTTTGAATACGTGAGATATATCCAGCCGTTCTCTGCATAGTTTGGATGCAGCACGACTTCCATTAAACCGCCCTGGCTCTGGGCGTGAATTTCGGGTAATCCTGAGATCACCGTTTTATCGCTTCCCTCGATGATATTCAGTCTGCCCGGACGTTCGGTAACTAATTTCCTGCCATCGGGCAGAAATGCCACCGACCAGGGGTGTTCCAGTCCGTCGAGTACCTGAACCACACGGATCCCGTGGTATTCAGTTCGAAGTTCTTTCGTTTGCTGATTCTCCTCTCCCGTAGTGCAACTGACGATAACAAAAAGGGCGAAAAAAGCCAGTAATAGCATTTTACCATAGGTAAGCATAATAAGTCCTATTGTTAGTTAAACATATTATTATAAATATAAAAGCGGACAATCTGAGTGGATTTTGCAATATACTTATAACATAAAATTTCGCGTATTAGTGCCATACAATCTAAAGATATTTGGATTCGTCTCTTGGATTCGTCTCTGTCTCTTATTGACCTGTATTTATTTTCTCCCTATGTTAAGTGGTCATCATTTTAAAAAAAATATAACCTAAACGGAGAGGCATATGTCCTACAGAGATTTTACCTGGTCGAAAACCGAGAAAAACATTGCGCGAAAGGCATATGATCTTGCGCTACAACGGGAGATGGACGCTATCCAGAGTGAAGTGATAAACCGTGCCGCTGCATTGAAAAAACCCGCTGACGTGTGGGCGCTCCATGATTATTTAACACTAAATCGCACCGTGGGTTTGGAAAATGAATTTCTATGAGTGTTATGCGATTCTTTTGACTAATTAGTTAAAAATGTATATCATTTCGTAGAGGATAAAACAACGCCAAATAACAGATCCGAGCAGGAAATCGCCGGCTACCGAAAAGTACTCGATATGATCCATACTCACTATAAGGATATGAATTTCACATCCGGACTGGTTTTGCAGCTTCATAGGGACATGTATCAATTCACGAATGAGCAGGGAGGAAGATGGAAAAATGTGGATAATCAAATTACCGAGACACATCCCGACGGTACGAAGATTGTTCGATTTAGACCTGTCCCTCCATACAAGACACCGGATGCAATGGAACAATTAAACTCGATTTTAAACTCTCAATGGGAATCGCCGGAATTTGAGAAACTCTTACTTATCCCTGCATGTGTACTCGATTTTCTATGCATTCATCCGTTTCGGGATGGAAACGGACGCATCGCCAGGCTGATCTCGCTGTTGCTGCTCTATAAAGCCGGATTTGAGGTGGGAAGATACATAAGTCTTGAGAAGATAATCGAATCGACAAAGGAGAGTTATTACGATACGCTTTACAAATCGTCGCAAGGTTGGCATGAGGGAACGCACGATATCCGTCCTTGGTGGGAGTATTTTTTAGGAATTGTGTTAAATGCTTATAGAGAATTTGAGAATCGTGTGGGAATTTTTACGACCGCAAAAGGAGCTAAAGCCGGTTTAGTGTTGGATACGATCGATAAATTTCACGGGGAATTCACAGTTAGTGATATTAAGCAACTCTGCCCAGATGTCGGTTTGGATTATATCAGAAAAATATTAAGAGAGCTAAAGATAGCCGGGAAATTAGAATGTTTTGGCAGAGGACCGGCTGCAAAGTGGATAAAGATATAGGTACTATACCTAATTAATAGGTACTGAATCGGTTTCCAGTACCTATTTAATTGATTTCTTATAAGCATTTAATATTTTTTAAGTAGTTTGAATATATCATTTAGCCATAATAAATCCGAAACGAGATGCCGTAAGTTTAATATATTATTCAACTTATAGCAGCTTCATTTTAAAAATATTATTATGATTAAATTAACGTAATCATTTCCGACATATATGATTATTTTAAATGAGAGGGAAATAGATACAATACCCAATTAATAGGTATTGGCCTGAATTTGAGTACCTATATGTTTCCGAGCTCAGAAAACAGATCACAAGTTGCCTTGCGGATAAAGTACGAGCCACAATGATATTTTTATTCAAACTTCACATCCCCAACTCCCTCCGCAGCTTTGCCGTATCGACTTTCGAATATTCATCATCATGTGCCAGGTTGTGTGTCTCAAAATCAAGCAATAGCGATTCTAGAAGTTCTCTGCCCTCAGGGTGTTTGGCTGCTTTCCGGGGAGTCATATTTCTCAATGCCGGGATCGGTGAGTCGAGCCAGTTTTTCCAATGTTCTTCCATCATTGTTTTTATATATTCCCTCGCTTCGGGAGATTCTCTCATTAAACGTTCATGAAAGGTCTCTTCCTTCGGTTCGGAGGGTAGCTCATCGACTTTTTTCATGAGCTGTTCCTGTGTCTCAATCTCAATCCGCAGTAATACCGCATCATTGCCGAGACGTTTTTGTATTTCTTTCTGAATCCGTTTGGAGCGTTTCTCGGAATTTACCTCAACCTCCATTGTTGACTCATGAATAGTCAGTATTCCCATTGTTGTCGATCCGCCCATCGCGTCCTTTTTTGATTTCTTGAGCCAGGTAATATCTATCGACACCGGATGACCGTTTTCATCCGTCTCTGCCCGCGCAAGCAATTCGTCATCGGTCGCTTTGTTCACATTTTGTTCGAGACCCTTTAGAGCATGAAAAGCCTCTTCTAATGATGCTATTTCATATTTCAGAGTGTGGTATAAAATCGGATCCCCGTCGGTATTCCGGATTTCGAGTGTTTGGTTATCCATATCTTCAACTATGTCGAAATATGTACGCCGAAGTTCTTCTTCATATTCCAAAAGCGCTTCTGCCGGTATGCGTCCATCAACCCCCCGCACTTCTTTTTCGAGTGTTTTTCGCATTTCGAGTAGACCGGCAAACATTCCCGAATCAATAACCCGTGGGGCACTGCCCATCATGAATTGTATTCCGTCCATCTCGACTACTCGTGCAAAAATTATATAACCGGGTTTCAGGATGGTGGAAGCAGAACGTTCTTGTACTTTATATTCACGTAATCTCAGAATATCTTTCATGGTTAATTCTTCGGCCGGGATTACGCCGGTTACCTGCATAAAACTGTACGGCGTATTGATCGTCGATTCAATAAGCCGGCGCTGTCTGTCATCCCCCTGAGCACCTTTTTTATCCAGAAACATTTTTGCGAGGGGTGATTCTCCATCCGGTTTATAGTTGTAAAGAAGCCACCATATAAATGTATCCATTTCAGGAGTGTTAAATTGAATCGAAACGGATTTCTCAAAATGATACTCATTCCATGCCTTTTCTATGATGGATTCCCCGAATTGTTGTTTTCCATATCTCAATATGGAATCTGTCGTTTCCCCGTCAAGGCGGCGGATCCGGTCATAGTCGCTCACAGGATGACGGGGTATCATCGCACCGTGACATTTTTTATATTTTTTCCCGCTGCCGCAGGGACAGGGGTCGTTTCTGCCTATTGTATTCATACGTTTATCCGGTTTGTATTGATTTTAAATCTTGATAATAATATCTTATTTTCGTGTCTTCCACAAGGGATATAGTTTTTTTCGGTTTCCCGAACATATATTTAAAATATAATGATTGTACTCATTCCCTCCAAGCGGGGTAGTAAGTCTGAATAGGTGACTCTCAAATTAATCAAAGGATTATAAAATATGCAAACAATACTGGGTTCCGGTGGCGTAATTGGAAATGAGCTCGCAAAGTTACTTCCGAACCACACGGATAAAATACGACTCGTTTCACGAAATCCCTTGACCGTTACGGGAAACGAGGAGTTATTCAAAGCGGATATTGCTGACGAAAATCAGACTGCCGGGGCAATAAAGGGATCCGATGTAGTCTATTTAACTGCCGGATTGCAGTATAACATAAAAACCTGGCAGAGTCTGTGGCCGAAGATAATGGATAATGTCATTAAAGGTTGTCAAAAGCACAATACAAAACTTGTCTTTTTTGATAATGTTTATATGTACGGAAAAGTGAACGGCGCGATGACCGAAGAGACTCCCCACAATCCTGTAAGTAAAAAAGGTGAAGTGAGAGCACGGATAGC
>SLQE01000404.1 GCA_007131635.1 Bacteroidota bacterium
AATTACAAACGAACGAGATAGGCAGATATTCGACATTTTTTTACCAAATACTAGGGCCGTTTCGATTAAATAATATTTCATTTCTTTCCACACCGCACGCAGACTTCCCCCGAAGGGGTGGCTACGCCAGACCCCGCATCAGCGGGACTCAGTGTGACACGGCGCGCGGAGGATGTCATCCTGAGCGGAGTCTGGCATAGCCATACCTGTGGTAGAAGGATGTGTGAGAGGATAGTAAATGAAAACATACTTACTTGAAACGGCATTAGAATATGCTAATATTAGAAAAGTCTAATGGAATGTGTGATATATTACTAATATTATACTAACAAATATAAAAAGTATGCCGCATGTATACTATTTATTCAATAACAAACAAAGGGAGGCTACATCATGCACAAACAAATTGTCCTAAAGTTTTTTCTACCGCTGTTTTTACTGGCATTGCTGTTTATCAGCTGCGATATGGAGAACAACCCGGTAAAAACATTTGAGGAGGCGGTGGAAAAGGTACCGGATTTCACTCCGATACCCGGCGGTGAAAATGTGACACTCAGGGTTACGAGAGATAAAAAGAGTAGTTACTTTACCATCGATATGAGCAATGTCGGAGATAACCCGATCATTTCCGACGGTGTTTATCAGGCATGGTGTGTGCTCTATGATATACCGATTAATGCAGTCGGGGAGGAATACAACGGGGTAAAGTTATTTTCCACAAAAGGAGATGAGAAGTGGCGGCAGATTAATTACCTGCTAAGCAAATCGTTCGTGTATTCCACGCAATTTCCCGGTGCGACGTGGAGAGAAATTCAGGTTGCAATCTGGGCATTGACGGACTTCAGAGATTTTGATCTGGATAATATCGATATCATGTCTCTTGACAATGATTTCCGATCTGGCGATCAGCCATTGTTTGATGTATCGCTTGCAAGATTGATTGTGGACGATGTACAAAAGAATGCTGCATCATTTGATTATGAGAAACATGCCGGCCAGGTTATATTGATGGAAACCGAGAAAGATACTCAGAATCTCATTACCTACACACCGGGTGGATGGGGTGCACCGCCCGCGGGCAATAACCCCGGTCAGCTTCTGTATAAGTATTTTGACAAAGTCTACCCGAATGGTTTCGTTGTCGGATCTAAATATACCATTACGTTCACCTCTGCAAAGACGCTCAATGATTTTCTGCCCATAACAGGCGGTAACAGACAGGGAGTGCTGGATAGAAATTATGTCGATCCGAAATCCGGTGATTTAAAATCGGCAAAGACATTAGCCCAGGCAACAATCGCTCTGAAGTTGAATGTTGATTTTAATCACGCCGGCTATCTCGGTTCAACCAAACCTTACCTCAAGGATTTATATGTTATCGATCCGAAGAGTCCATGTTACGGCTGGACGGTGGGAGAAATTCTCAAGGCGGCAGAAGAGGTTTTAGGCGGAAAGAAGAGTACGAAAAAACCATCGATAACTGCGAATCAACTCTACGAATGTGCGGATAAGATTAACAACAACTTCTCAGATGGGAAAGATTACGGGTATCTTGGTTTTTCCAAGCCGTAGTTTTATATATCCCTCAGATTTAAAAAAAGGAGAGCAGATACCTGCTCTCCTTTTTTATATAGTTTGGACTCTGATTTTTTTTTATTATTTTATGTCGGTGCAGTTTTAAGGTGTCTATGGTTTAGGGGATATTATTTATTGTGGAAGAATACGAGAGTTGGTGGAGTGTCAGGCTGAGCGGAGTCGAAGCCTGCAAGCGATGGCATTTGCGTCTTTATGTCATTGGCAGCGGAATCGAAGGGTGACAATCAATCGTTCAGTGTGACAATCTACCATTACTGACAATATCGATTTATCACATAGTCTCCACCCCTTCGGGGTAAGAATAAAAAAGGTATATATAAAAAATCTAATGGCGTTCGACTGGAACACCATTACTAACAAACCCATTTAGTAAACGATATGAGAAAATTTTATTATTTCACAATCCTGATTGTATTCAACTCGTTTTTTTATTACACCGCTGTTTCCCAGAAGCTCGATCTTGGTTTGAAGGGTGGCGTAAATTTTTCTTCTTTGAATGGAATATTTTTATTTCAGCAGGAAGACGTATCCCTCAATCTGAACCCGAAAAATGTTACAAGATACACATTTGGAGGTGTATTGCGGTATACTATTACCCCGCATTTCTCTCTTCAGACGGAGGTACTGTTCACTCCCCGGGGAGCTCAATTTATTGAGGATATTGTAGTTCGTGGACAACCATTCAGGTTAACGGGAGATGTCAATCTATCCTATATCGAAGTTCCTCTACTTTTACGGCTCAGCACGGTCCGAACCGGCCGGGGACGTTTTTTTTACCCCCGTCCGGGATTTACCGTTAACGGATATGTAGGAGGTGCCGCAGGATATAAAACAAGGGCAAAATTCAGGGGTGATATTTCCGGAGATTTATTCGGTGTCCCTTTTGAAGAATCATTCGGGAATAGTGTGTGGAACCGATTCGAGACATTGGACTATGTTTCGATAGTCGGCGGCGGGTTTGAGTATGGCCTAAATACGAGAATCATTCTGGATATACGTTATGTTTACGGACTTACTAACATCATTGCTGATCAAGAAATCAATGACCCGATGAAGAACAGAATGGTCTCCGTCTTAATCGGGCTCATGTTTTAAACGATAAAGATATCTGATTTAGTAACTGATGTTACGCAAACACGCTTTGGATGCAGACGTGCGACGCACTTACCCGTGTTAGATGCTGAAAATGTTTTAAAATCGTATAATCGCATCAAGGG
>SLQE01000120.1 GCA_007131635.1 Bacteroidota bacterium
GTATATGCGGAGTCGATCACGACACCGTTCAGTAAAACACTGACCAGTACGGATTCCAATGGATGGTCGGTGTAGTTGTCGTGTACGTAGACTTGTAATGGTGTGTCCTGCGCCGTTAGGTTAAGCAAGTAAACAAGCGCGAGAATTGATAGTAATACAGATCGTTGTAGTAACATAGTTGTTTTCTCATTTTCCTTATTTTAAAAACACAAGCTTCTTAGTCTCCACAAACTCACCCGCCTGCAAACGATAGATATACACGCCGCTCGGTAATTCCGAAGCGTCAAATTTGACTTCGTAATACCCGGGATTTTTCATCTCGTCTAGGAGCGTCGCTACCTGTTTACCTGCGATATCGTATATTTGTATCCGGGTATGTAATTGCTTATGGATTGAGTAGCCAATTGTTGTTGACGGATTAAACGGATTTGGATAATTTTGTTCGAGCGAGATTTGCTCAGGAAGTCCGGGTTTTTCAACCCGATCATTATCCACCGAGACCGGCTGATATGTCGCCTTCACCGCTTCATGCACCGGATCGGCTTTACTTGCATATTCGATAAGGATAATGAATAAGACTGCCATAGTAACATTCTGATGGTCTTCCTCGACAATCATTGCACCAAGTATAATTAAAAAAATAAAATCAATAGTATACCAAAAGAGAGGATCCTCAATGTCCAGTTCTTCATCCAGTTCTGCTTCAAAGTCGTCCAATAGAGAATCCAGGTAATCGGTAAATGCTCTTATCTCATCACTGTCAGCCGATTCGTTTAATCTTTCCAGAAAATGCGGATACTTTTCCTCCAATATATCATAGATGGATTTCCCGGGATCAAAGTAGCGATCGAGCACAGCTAACCGGAGCGGGTTGCTCTTCATGCTTTCATACGCTTCGATTTCAACGATAAATTGATGCAATTCAATAATATCATGATTCTCACCGATCTCCTCCATTGCATTCATATAGGTGAGCGAAAATTCTATATCATCTTGAGGGGCGGCACCGGAAATATAATCTTCGATATCAGAGATAAAAGCCATAACATGGGTGCTATCAAATAAATCGGTGACCGCTTCTATAAAATAAAGATACCAGGGACTTTCGTACCGTAAATATTCATAACTTGAGACCTCTGGAATACCGGAAGAATATGATAAATCCGATCTTTTGTGATTCATTCTATCTTGAGAAATGGGGGGATTTAACCGTTTGATGAAATTATAGTATGCCCATCTCCGTGCGCCGGCATTTTGATAAAAATACTTTAACATATAATTTTGATATGTCTTTAATGTCAATAAAGGTACATCGATCCGAGGGACGCTATAATTTGAAATTTTTCCGTTATCGGGAAAATAATCTTCAGGTGAAGCTGTGACTCCATTGAGAACGTAATCACTTTTATTTGATTGAGTTGAGCGTACTCGTCTTCCGTTCTGATAATAAACCTCTCTCGGCTCTGGGACATTTTTTGTATAATACCAGGCCGGACCATGTCTATTACCATCTTTCCAGGTTTCTACAGAAATTATTTCATCATTCAACCAAGTCCTTACTGTACCGTACCATCGACCACGGGAATCTCTTCTACCATATGTCTTATATTCTTTTGGGTTTGGGTCATTAACACCGTCCGAAACTTTCCATTTTTCTAAAAAATAATCATCACCCATATATTGCGGACGCTCTCGTTCAATCTCCCCGTCATCAAATTCAACCGAACTTCCAATTGCCAGCATAATGAAGATTGTGAATATTAACACCGAAGTAAGCGATAACATATTTGTCGTTTTCATTCTTTATCCCTCCTATATAATGTTAATCCCATTATTGCGCCCATGCCTATTCCTGCAATAGATAAAAAGAGATCCTGATAACAAAATACACCCTGCAGTACTCCCGCATATTGCATAAGCTCATATCCTATAGCAAGCAGCGGTATAGAGCCAAACCAGAAATACTTTATTTTGGAATTATTGTCCCGCCACAAATGTGTAATTATCAAGGCATACGAGAATGCCCACAAACCGTTTGGCAACGAATAAATAATCCATTCGGGAATAGGGGTATGCAGCGGATGTATATACGTTCTTAAATTTTCTACCGGATCACGTAATCCGACTGCCTCCAGCCAGACGAAATATCTGATTGTGTCCGGACGCCAGAAAGTATATATAATCACTCCGCAAAGGATTGCTATAAAAGCAATCGTATAGGGGTACCCTTTTTTCATTACTATATATTTCATTTTTTAGTTGTTTATTATTCATTTTAATTATATCAAGCATAGAAGTATTGCAATTTTGACAACTATTATAAATATCCGTTTACCGATCATCCGATTTATATGTTTCACTATTTTCAAATGCATCATCCAGCATTTTATGGACTTTTTTTATCAGGACTTTTTCGATATCCGATTTTTCGAGAAAGTATTCTTTGTATAATTCACGGGCTTGCATTGCGCGAACATGCTCACCATAGGCAGTTACAATGAGAAGTTTACAATGAGGTCTTGATCTTTTTATTTTATCCGCAAGGTCCAAACCGTTTTTACCTGCCAGGAACAGATCGACAATTGAAAGATCAATAAACCTTCCGCAGAGCAAGGCGAGGGCACGGACTTCGTCTTCGGCTTCCAGAACCTCGTACCCTTCCCTTTTTAGTAAAAACGCGATACCGCGACGCATGGCAAAATCATCGTCTATCACGAGTATTGTTTTCATAGGGTTTTATATTTGACGATTTTATCAGTAGGTATTGTTTTTATTACATATAATAGTACAGACAAAAAGTA
>SLQE01000432.1 GCA_007131635.1 Bacteroidota bacterium
CGAAGGTATCCCCCCGGGTAAATCCCACAATTCGGCAAGGGATTTAAATATCGAAAAATGTAAAAATTTTCTTGCGTTATCTCAACACCGTATTTACGGTATATATTATGTAGAACAATCTGCTTACAAAAATCTCTTAATTCATTACCCACAAAATTGTCGGATGAACCAAAATTATTAACCCAAAAGACATTAATGTAAACCGAAAAGATAGGAAAACGCCTCACCCCTTATTTGAGTAGAAAACTCCCCGAATCGACAGAAACAGTAGCGCTAAACATACCTGAATCAGCCCGATAAAAAAGAAAGTACGTGTAAATCCAAAATTCGTTATGAATGGTTGTATTATAATCAGTGATAAAAAATGTCCGACAAAAATCGAGGCTGTTAAACCGCCGAGTGCCCTCCCCCTGTAAGCAGCCGGTGCTATAACGGAGAGCCACATCGTAACATTCGGCATAAACAACCCAACCCCGAGACCTGAGAAAAACAAACCGATTAATATGTGATAATATGATGCCGAATAACTGATAATAGTAAAGCCGGCACCCGTTAGTAAAAGTGATATACAAACTATATGTATGTATGAAAACAGAATACTGATACGACCATACATATATGAAGCAATTGCACTGAATAAAGTCGATGACGCAATCGCAATCCCGATTTTGATTGCATTTGCTCCTGTTAATGCTTGCAAATAAAACGGTAATTGTGTTGGTACCGTATAAAAGGTCATCTGCATAAAAAACATAAGCCAATAGATACCGAGAAGCAGCGGTATCACTTTTTTTAATTCCCGGCGGCTCTGTGTATCTTGGGTTTCAATTTCGGCAGCAGATCGATTATTCCGGATAACCGGATCGTAAATAGATACCAGTGTCAGCGGTATCAACATAAGAGAGGTAATATAAATAATGAATGGTGCATTCCAGGATAATTCTGCCAGAAAACCACCCGTCGTTAAATATACCATACCTCCGATACCAATCGCAGCGGCCTGTAAACCCATAAGTTTTGCACGGGTAGTTCCGTCATAATAATCCGCGATTAAGGTAGTAATAGTCGTCATTATTGCTGCAACTGCTATACCGAGAAGTGCGCGTGTAATCAAAATATGATATATGGAATCCAGAAATACCGCTGACGTTCCCGCGAGGCCATAGAGCGACAAGCCGGCCAGTAATACAAATTTTCTCCCGAATCTATCGATAATAAGACCGGAGACGGGTGATACCAGGGCGATAAATAAAGCGGGAAGGGTCAGAACCAGTCGTACAAGATATTCGGCATTGGGTACATCGGAAAAATGATCCAGCATTGCCGGAAGCGACGGTGATATGATTGCACCGGACATGATAGTGAGTGAGCTACCGCTCAGTAATACAACTTTTACTAAAGTGCGATGTGGATCAGTTTGCACCGATAAATCTTTCTAATGTTATGGTATGCCCCTATGAAGCTTATGTTACAATTCTTTTTTGGGATATGCAAAAAATAAAAAAGTATTCATGTCATCATACATAAAAAAACCCGCATACTCTTTGTATGCGGGTTTTCAGTCGAATATCGATTCAGCAATGCTCTGTTATTGACTCATAAATTGAGCGTTAATCATAATGCTTACATTTTCACCAACGAGAAAACCGCCAGCTTCTAATGCGCGGTTCCAACGGACACCGAAATCGTTACGATTGACCGTAGTTTCTCCGGTGAATGCCACGCGTTGGAATCCCCGCGGATCGTCGACAAGACCGATCATTTCAGCGTCAATGATGACGGGTTTTGTAACTCCCCGCATTGTTACATCGCCCGCGATCTTATAGGTATTGTTACCGGTTTTTTGAAATTCGCGGGATACGAATGTAAGTTCGGGATGGTTCTCCACATCGAAGAAATCATCACTGCGAAGATGATTGTCTCTGTCTGCATTTTGAGTATTAATACTTACAGCCTGCACAGTCACTTCGATTTCACTGCCGGAAAAATCGTCGTTATGCTGCACTAATACAGCGTCGAAATTTTCGTATGTTCCGCGCACATTGGAAAGCATCATATATCTTACCGAAAAATCGAGATTGCTGTGAGCTTTATCTATCTGCCATGTGGTCTGTGCAGGGGAGGTTGTTACGAGTATAACGAATAGTGAAAAAAGGCTTATGAAACGTTTCATACTATATCTCCTGAAGTTTGTGTATGGTATTATATTTGAGTTTAAATATTTTAAATTCATAGTATACTAACAAACTTCTTCACCGCCGAAGTTCCAGCGAGGTACCTAATTTCTTCAGTAACCGGGCGAGTTCCTCCTGTTCCCGGCATGTCAGGACCGAGGCTAAATCCGTTATAAACTCGGCGTGTTTGATAAAAATCTCTTGAAATAATTTCTCTCCTTTCCCGTTCAGACGCACCATAATCTTTCTGCGGTCATCCGATATTCCGAATCTTTCTGCCAGGCCCAGTTTGACGAGATTATCAACCACAACCGTCATATTCCCCCCGCTTACAAGCATTTTTCTGCCGAGTTCACCAATTGTCATTTCTCCCAGATGTCCGAGACACTCAAGGACTCCGAATTGCGGCGTTGTTAAACCGAATGTAGCAATATTACGATCCGCCAGGGTGCTCATAGTATCATGCGCCCGGGCTAATTTTACCCACATACCTAAAGCGCGGTCAGTCGCTCTGCCGTATTTTTTTGTTGTTTTCATAAATGTATTAAATTTAAATAATTTGAATTTAAATTGTAATTCCGGGTTTTTCCGTCATACAGCAAATTAAATGGAAAGGCCCGGACGGATACCCGTTACTGCCCCTGCACGGGTATCTTTTCAGGTTTATTCGTTAGCCGCACAATCGTCGATAGGATCAATTTGCGCAACCGGATCGATAACGGGGTAACCTCGACCTGCTCATCCTCCTTAATAAACTCGATTGCTTTTTCGAGCGTTAGCGGTATCACCGGTGTGAGAACCGTACCGTCATCTTTTCCCGCAGCCCGCATATTAGTAAGTTTTTTCATTTTACAAGGATTCACATTCAAATCCTGGCCACGATTATGTTCACCGACAATCATTCCTTCATAGACGGAATCCCCGGGTTTAATAAACATGGTACCACGGGGTTCAAGGTTATATAAAGCGTATGATACTGCTTCTCCCGCCCTGTCCGACACCAGAGAACCGGTTACCCTGGACGGGAAATCCCCTCTGTATTCTTCATATCCTTCAAGATATGAATTCATTATACCGGTACCTTTCGTATCCGTGAGAAATTCACTCCGATAACCGATTAAACCACGCGATGGTATCCCAAACTCCACACGCACACGCCCCGTGCCATGATTAACAAGATTGATCATCCTTCCTTTGCGCTTGGAAAGTTTTTCGGTCACAATACCGATAAAGTTCTCGTCACAATCGATAAAAAGATGTTCTATCGGTTCTAATATTTTCCCGCTCTCTTTTTTATATATAACTTTCGGTCTGCCCACGCCTAACTCATACCCTTCTCTTCTCATTGTCTCAATCAGTATCGCCATTTGGAATTCACCCCGCCCTTTCACCATAAAACTATCTCCATCCGGAGCTTCTTCGACCTGCAGTGCAACATTTCGCATCGTTTCTTTTACCAACCGCTCCCTTATCTTATTCGCCTGCACAAGTTTTCCTTCCCTGCCGGACAGAGGGGACGTATTGATCGTGAACAGCATTGAAATTGTCGGTTCATCGACTGCAACCCTTTTCAACGGTTTCGGTTTTTCCTTTGTACAGATCGTATCGCCGATGTGAACGTCCTCGATCCCTGCAAGAATTATTATATCTCCGGGTTCTGCCCGGTTGATCTCTTTTATTTTCAGTCCCTCATATACCTGCAGTTTGGTTACTTTGAGAGGCATAATACTGCCTCCATCCCGTATACAGACAAGTGACTCATTACTTCTTACCGAACCGTTAAATACTTTTCCTATCGCAAGCCGGCCCAGATAATCGGAATAATCCAAATCGGCAACCAGCATCTGAAAGGGTTCCTGAGGATGATATTGCGGACCGGATATTACCTCGATAATAGTTTCAAATAGCGGGCGTAAATCTTCACTCTTTTCATCGAGAGAACGTTTTGCAATACCTTCCTTTGCGATAGCATAGAGAACCGGGAACCCGATTTGTTCTTCGTTTGCATCGAGATCTATAAAGAGGTCATAAATTTCATCGAGCACCTCTGCGGGGCGTGCATCCTTTCTGTCGATTTTGTTTATGACCACGATAATTTTCTTGCCTCCCTCCAGAGCTTTTCGCAAAACAAATCGCGTTTGCGGCAACGGTCCTTCGGATGCATCGACCAGTAAAATCGCTCCGTCGACCATCATGAGTGCCCGTTCGACTTCTCCTCCGAAATCTGCGTGTCCCGGTGTATCAAGTATGTTTATTTTGACATTATTCCATTTCACCGAACAATTCTTTGCAGCGATAGTGATTCCGCGTTCACGCTCCAGATCGAGACGGTCCATTACCCTTTCGGCGATATCTTCATTATCCCGGAACATGCCGCTCTGGCGAAACATCAGATCAACAAGCGTGGTCTTCCCGTGGTCGACGTGCGCGATAATCGCGATATTCCTGAGCTTTTCATTTATAATAGTGTGTTTCATATTTTTCAGTCGCTCTTTCTCTGATGTTGCAATAACCATTGATATATCTCTTCATTTCTGTATGTCGGAGTCCATGCATCGTGTCCGGTATCAGGATACACTGTAAGTTGTGCATCTCCTCCCGCCTGCCGTAATGCTTCCACCATTTCAACGGACCGGTCAATTGGAATAACCGTATCCGCATCACCGTGAAAAGCCCATACCGGAACATTTTTAGCCCTGTCTGCGAACAACCAATTTCCGCCTCCGCAAATTGGTATCGCGGCCGCAAATCTCTCGGGATATTTTGTAATAACATCCCACGTACCGTAACCGCCCATGCTGAGTCCGGTCACATAAATACGATTACTATCGATAGGATACGTTTCCAGTATGTGATCGATTAATGCATCGAGTATTTCACTATCCCACCACGCTCCGTCGGGGACCTGCGGGGAGATCACGATACACGGCATCGGATTGAGCGTCTCCAACATATTATTCAGACCGTGTATTTTCACGAGTTCTATGTCGCTTCCTCTCTCTCCGGCTCCATGTAAAAACAATAAGAGAGGGAACCCTTTTTCAGGTCTGTCGATGTTTGGAATATACAAGTGATAACGATAGCCGATTGTTTTAGAAATCGTAGTGCTAAAATTTCTTTCAAATTCACCGTCGGTAATCATTGTTTTCGTTCCTTTATGAGAGCATCCAGGAAGTAAGAAAAATCCGAAAAATAAGCATAATAAAAGTATTTTTTGCATAATCTCTTTATTTATGTATATTTGAGAAGTCTAATATTAGTCAATATTCATTGATTTTCCAAACGTGGAATGAAACACAGAATTGTTTATCAGGGAATACCCGGGGCTTTCAGTCATATCGCCGCTTTGGGACACTTCGGAGCGGATAATACCTTTTCGGGCCTTCCGACCTTTCACGAAATATTTGCCAGGATTGAAAACAGACAGGCCGACTATGGCGTCATTCCTCTTGAAAATAGTTTAGCGGGATCAATAGGCGAAAACTATGATCTGCTATACAAGAACGATGTCAGTGTAATCGATGAATATTATCAACCCATCAGACATCATGTACTGATAAGCAAATCACCGCACTCCGACAAAACTATCGGGATACAAAACATACAAAGGATATATTCTCATCCCAAAGCACTCGAGCAATGTATAAAATTCTTTAAAAATCATGACTATATTGCCCCGCAGGCATATAATGATACGGCGGAAGCGGCAGAATATGTTGCATCTGAGCAGCGGACTGATATTGCCGCGATTGCAAGTAAAGAAGCCGCGGAGCTATACGGTCTCGATATCCTCGTAAGAGACGTTCAGGATAATATCAATAACTGGACACGTTTTTTCATCATAACGAGTGTTCATCCTGAGCCGGATATCCTGGTGCACGATACGGTGTACAAATGCTCAATTATTTTTACACTGCCGCACATACCAGGGAGTCTGTATGATATCATCGGCATTTTTGCGAATGCTCATTTGAACCTGTCCAAGATCGAATCGCGTCCGATCCACGGCAAAGCCTTCGAATATGTATTCTATATCGATGTGGAATTTCACAGTCATGATTACGCACTAATCCATAAACTCATTCGTTTGTGTTCGGAAATGACAAACGAAATTAAAGTGCTCGGCTATTACCCAAAAGCACATATAAAAAATAATTTTTGACCTCTCGCTACCCGGAAAAAAGCAGGAAAAGTGCAATCAGAAGGATCATCACCTTTGTCGGTATAAAAAATAATCTTCCCGCATTAATCATCCGCCTTACCCATACCTTACCCTCGACAGTGTTCTGCCATTCCTGATTCGAGCGTTTAATGGAGAATTCAAACAGAACCTCTATCACGGATAATATGATAAAAATAAACGGTATGAACACAAACCTTCCGGCGATCCAGAATGTAATACTTATAACGAGTATAAACAGATCAATCCGACGCCAGGTATCTATTGATATGTAACGTACCGGGTTCACGATATATCATCTCTTTATTTTTTTATTTTGGGAGCGTTCTGTGAGTCCCGTCGCAGAACGGCGGGTTATTCGTGTATTTACACCGACACCATGCCACTTTTTTCTTTTCGGTAATTTCGATCTTCATTGGCGAGAATTCTGTTCCTTTGTGCGATCCGTCGCAATAGGGCTGATTCTTTGAACGTCCACAACGACACCAATAGTATGTACCGGGTTCTATTTCCATAACAGCAGGAGTGCGTTCCGCAATAACCGGTTTATCAGACATATTTACCTCATAGATAACTTCTGCAAATAATCTTGATTGTGTTCCTTAATGTAACAAAATTGCCCGAATATGTAAACACTTGCCTATGTTCTTTCCTGTTGCTATTTTTAGGAGATGCCTCATCGTATAAAACATATTGCACATTTCGATCTTGATTCTTTCTTTGTCTCTGTAGAACGTCTGTTTAATCCCGATCTTTCAAAATCAGACGACCGGGGTAACATGCCGCCGGTCGTTGTCGGGGGTTCGGCCGATAAGCGCGGTGTGGTTGCTTCGGCATCGTACGAAGCGCGTGCATACGGTGTTCGATCCGCAATGCCGATGAAAACCGCCCTTCGCCTCTGTCCTCACCTGATCATTGTAAAAGGACGTCACGGTACCTATAGCGAAATATCCTCAAAAATTTTAGTTCGTCTGCATGATTTCGCACCGGTCATCGAACAGACCTCCATCGACGAAGGATATATGGATCTTACAGGTTGCGAAAAATTATTTAATAATGATTTCTACTCAACGTTAAAAATGTTGCAGAACCTTGTCGATAAAGAATTTCACCTTCCGATTTCATTCGGTATGGGAAGTACACGTATCATCGCAAAAATAGCATCCGGGAAAGCAAAACCAAAAGGAATTTTAATTGTCGAACCGGGTCAGGAGAAATCATTCCTCGGTAATTTAGAAATCGATGAAATACCCGGGATTGGTCTTAAAACCGCAGAAAAGCTGAAACAGAGAGGATTTATAGAGGTCTCTCAGCTCCAGGAGCTATCGGAATATACACTTACACAAATTTTGGGCAAGTACGGGGAAGCTTTATTCAAAATAATCCACGCAAAAAGCTCAAACACTCTTACCCCGGAATATGAAAGAAAAAGCATAAGTTCTGAGGAGACTTTTTCCGAGGATTTACCGCCTGGCACAGAATTTCAAAACCTATTTGCCCCTCATATTGAAGAAATATGTCACCGATTACGAAAGATTGGGAAAAAAGCAAGAACGGTGCATATAAAGATAAGATATAAGGATTTCTCAACGGTCACCCGATCCCATTCTCTCCGGGCAACGAATGACGATGCACTGGTATCTAAAACAGTCATGTCTCTTTTTAACAATGCATATAATTTTGAAACCGAAGTTCGTTTAATTGGCGTCGGTTTATCAAATTTCGTTGATTCGGCTGAATCGATGGGATTATTCCAAACGCAATCCTCAAAAAGAGAGACCCTGCTTCAGACAGTCGATTCCATACGTGAAAAACATGGATTCGATGTAATTAAAGTCCGTGGTATAAAGAAGAAAGATTGATCGGAAAATTTTACCGCTTCCGGTTTGTTATTCAGTATTAATTTTTATACCTTGTGAATGTTAATATAAACTTGTTCAATCATTTTGAGGAGGAACTTTATGAAATATAACCAAATTTTGGGATTTGTTTTATTGATGGGAGTTTTTGTGTTTTTCGGATGCGGTGATGATGACCCGACAGGTCCCGGGGTTGACGGGATGTTTACAGCCACCATTTCGGGCGATATCAATAAGAGTCTCAGCGGAAATGCCTGGTTCTGGAGTGGTGTTATTGAAGGTGAATCCGGATTTGTTCTGTGGCTGTTTTCAGAAATCGATAATGAAGACATTGATGATGCAATTTGGTTCTCCCGTGAAGGGACAACACGACCGGGGACGGGACAATATGTCATAAGTAATTATGAAAATTGGGGAGAAGAAGGCTGGAATCCTCAGCACTTTATGGCATGGTATACCGGAGACGAGACAATCGTCTGGTCGGTTTCCGGTTCAATCACCCTGACTACATCGACAAGTAATCGGGTAGCCGGTAATTTCCAATTCCAGGCATCGGGTATGTCGTCACAAAATCAGGGGAATCAAATTTCCGTGACGATCTCCGGGGAATTTGACGCCATTGGAACAAATTTTAATATGTAAACAATAATTAGTCCGCATAAACTTATACGGCTTCTCATTGGTTACCTTTTTGATTTCTTAAACTTTTTACATTAAGAACTGTTTTAATACTAAACATCGCAAGGGGTGTCCTAATTCCCGGCATACATTGTCGACGGACTGAGATTAAACCCTTTGAACCTGAACCGGATGATACCGGCGGAGGGAACGCGATGGTCTATTTTCATCTCATCGTAACCTCCTTTTTTCGATTATCCGAGAACTGTTTTCAAGAAACATAAAGAGTAAACAGTTGGCAGTAGACAAATATCATACTAGATTTTGCCGATTGTATACTGTCAACTGTCTACTAATTTTAGATTGGAATAATCTCGGTATTCTACGAGACAAACTTTTAAAATAACCAAGAAGGGAGATGGAAAATGGGTTTCTGTAATGACCAACTTAATCGAATCGAACCTTTGTGGAGTAAAATGCTCAATCATCGGTTTTTACTTGAAACACGCGACGGAAAAATTCCCGATGACATATTCGCACAGTGGATGCAGCAGGATTATCTTTTTGTGCGCGCAGCAATTCCCTTTATCGCCGCAATGATTCCGAAAGCGCCGGTAAAACACTGGGAAGCGCATGCAAATGTTATCGTCATGCTGCAGAAAGAACTAAAACTATTTGAAGAACGGGCACAAACTGTCGGTGTAAGTTTCAAAAACATCAGACCGTGGTTTACCAATCATGCTTACATTCAGTTCCTCCTGGCAACAGTTGCCCATGAATCATACCCCGTTGCATACACGGTCCTGTATACCGCAGAAAAAGCATATCATGATTCCTGGAAGGTCGTGCAAAAAGGACTTAAGAAAGAATCCCCGTGGCATCCGTTTGTGGAGAACTGGGCCGGTGATTCTTTTGCACAGTATGTTGATTATCTGAAAAAAGAACTCAACGAACTAGCTGCACAGGCGGGCAATACTGATCTTGACCGAATGGAAGAATACTTTGAGCTTACGGCAAGATACGAGATTGCTTTCTGGGAAATGGTATATGATGGGGCGAAATGGCCGGGAATCTAAAAACAGAGATCAGAAGTCAGATGTCAGAAATCAATGCGTGGTTACGACATGCTGAATCTATTATTGAATTGATTGGATGATTGACCTCTGATGTCTGACCTCCGATTTCTGATCACTGATTTAATACTTGACGACTATCAAGGAGAGAAAATGTTATTTTCAGATATACTCTATAGCAAAGCAAAGCCCATCTGGGACAAACAGATTGAGCATCCGTTTGTCAAAGGGATTGGAGACGGATCGCTCGACGAGGAAAAATTCAAAAACTGGGTGCGGCAGGACTACCGGTACCTGATTGAATTCTCACGCATCTTTGCCTGGGCAGCGGCGAAATCTGACCGGCTTGAATCGATGAGCTGGTATGCGTTCGGTCTGAATCTGACCCTCAACACGGAGATGCAACTGCACAGGGACTATGCGAAGCGGTTCAACATCTCGGCAGATGAATTAGAGCAGGAACCGATGTGGCCGACAACTCGTGCGTATACAGACTTTCTCGTCCGTACCGCCGCCGACGGCGATATGGCCGACTTTGTTGCAGCACTTCTCCCCTGCGCGTGGGGTTATGTGTATGTCGGACAACATCTCGCAAAAGGCGATCCACCCGAAGATCAGCGCTATGCGGATTGGATTCAACAATATGCATCTAAAGAATTCGCCGACGCCGCAGAATGGCTCAAAGCCGAAATGAACCGTCTCGCGGAAGGAGCAACGGACGAGAAACAAAACCGTTTAATTGAGATCTTTGTCCTGTCCAGTAAATATGAATATCTTTTCTGGGAAATGTGCTGGCATGGTGAAAAATGGAAAATCTAGCACATTGAAAATTGAGAATTAATACCTTATATTAGTACCAATAGATAGCACTAATAATAAGGACTAAATTGGGGTATTAATATGAGGCAGCTGAAATTCAGCTTAAATAAGGACCATGTGGAATTCCTCCAAAATTATTCACTGTTTGGATTTAAGGATAAAAGCTCTATGGTCAGAGCAGGCATTAACCTGCTCAAAAAAGAAATTAACAAAAACGAGCTAAAAAAATCAGCAGAGCTCTACGCCGAAGTATATGAAGAAGATAAGGAATTGCAGATGTTAACCGAAACCGCCATATCGGACTGGCCGGAA
>SLQE01000125.1 GCA_007131635.1 Bacteroidota bacterium
CAAATCTTGATTTACTCTCGTTTCACCCTTCGGGGGAGGGATGATAGCGAGGGTTTCTGCGTCATTTTCAGCCCCGCTGATGCGGAGTCTGGCACAGCCACCCCTTCGGGGGAGGGATGATAGCGAGGGTTTCTGCGTCATTTTCAGCCCCGCTGATGCGGAGTCTGGCACAGCCACCCCTTCGGGGGAAGAGTCACAGAAAAACTACTTTTCACACAGTCTCCTTCCGCTTGATAATACCTGCATAAAAGATTATATTACACACCAACACAGGAAAAAACAAATATTTATACCCTTAACTATAATATATATGGACTCCATACCTTTTGAAGAATTCCCTTCAAGTTTCGATTCCGTTAGTAATTTATATCGGACCTATCTGAGTAATTTCTCCCTGGTGGAAAAATTCTACAATGGACACTATAAAAACATTTCCACACAGGCGGATCTACTCGAATCAGTCGGAAAGCGTAACGTTAACCGGTCACACATAGCAGCAATCTTGGAAGAGCAACAGATCCGTATGGGTACGGGGCGGGAGGCGGAAGCACACGCGTTGCTTTTGCAGCATGATACTACGTTTGCAGTGGTCACCGGTCAGCAGGTGGGAATTCTTGGCGGACCACTGTATACCTTATATAAAATTATCACTGTTATTAAACTTGCCGAAAAGCTGAATAACCAGCTTTCCGGCTACAATTTTGTCCCGGTATTCTATCTCGAAGCCGAGGATCATGATTATGATGAAATCAGCAAGGTCTCTATAATCAATTCGCGAAATGAATTGCAGACATTCCAGTATTTCCCGGAAGGGAAGCCATTCGAGAAAAACCCGGGGTCAGTCGGTTCAATCGTTTTTGATAACGTAATAGAGGAATTTCTAAATGGGATAGGATCGGAGCTTCAGCAATCGGATTTCAAATCGGGTGTCATGGCGCAATTACGTCAGGCATACAAATCCGGTGTAGATTTTGCGACCGCATTCACCGATTATCTTGTTAAAGTATTGCCGAATTCCGGACTTGTCATCGTCGATCCGCGGGATCAGTCTCTGAAGAATCTGATAAAACCGATCATCAAAAAAGAAATACTGACACATTCGAAGACATCAGAGATAGTCATTAAACGGTCCGCAGCGCTTGAACAGTCGTATCATGCGCAGGCAAAACCGCGCGCAGTCAATATTTTTATCCAGCACCGCGGCGGTCGTTATCTCATAGAACCACGGGAAACGGGATACGGATTGAAAGGAGCACGGCAACGGTTCACGGAAGAGGAAATGTTGTCGCTTATCGATAACTCCTCCGAATTGTTCAGTCCGAACGTGCTGCTGCGACCCATCGTCCAGGATTATCTCCTCCCCACCTTTGCCTATGTCGGCGGTCCGTCGGAGATCGCTTACTTTGCACAGCTAAAAGATGTATATCAGCATTTCGATGTCACCATGCCGGTCATCTATCCCCGCGCATCGGCTACGGTTATCGAGGAAAAAGTACAGAGAACAATCGAGAAATTCGATATCACTCCGTTTGATTTCTTTATGAATCTCGATTTGCTGCAGAAAAATGTAACATCAAAATTGTCCGATGTCAGTATAGAGGACGTTTTTTCAAAAACCAACACCACGATAGATGATAACCTGAAAGAATTGCGCTATGCTTTACAGACAATCGATCCGACACTGTCGGCTTCATTCGATAATGCCCGAAAGAAGATCGAATATCAGGTGAATAAACTGAAACAAAAGGCATATGATGCCCAACGCAAGAATTTCTCCACCGCGATGCGACAGATAGAGAAAGCAGCTCTCCACATCGCACCGGATGAAACGTTTCAGGAGCGTACCTATCCCCTGTTCCAGTACTGTAACAAATATAGTCCGGAATTTGTGAGCTGGTTGTTCGAAAACATTGATATAGATAACTTTAACCATCAGTTGTTAATGCGGTAATTCAGCGGTACGGTTGTAAGAATCAGAGCAATTATTTATATTTATAAAGTGATTATATAAGCCCTCGTAGCTCCCCGCCAAAAAACGGCGGGGCAGGCAGGTGGATCCGCCCAAGGCGGACAGGTGCCGCAGCGGTTTCTTCCAAAGTGGCATTGCCTGGCGAACGAAGTGAAGCCAGGCGATTAGCCACTTTTCCCGTATGGGATCCCGTTGGGAGAGAATCCCGCGTGTGAGGGTTAGTGCGTATGACTGGCGGGACTAAACAATATTAGATTAATATAAAAATACTAAAATATAAGCCCTCGTAGCTCAGTAGGATAGAGCAGCGGTTTCCTAAACCGTTGGTCGGAGGTTCGAATCCTCTCGAGGGTACCATACAGGACGAAGATTCTACCATGCGACAGTTTGTTTTATTAGATAGACATTACCCGAAAAGTTCGTATTCCATACCATAACAAATAGTGAAACTATGCACCTTCCTCTGCGTATCATAAATTAGCGTATCTTATTCTGTTCAATGCCCGGGTAATAAAACATGACCGATGAAAAAAAAGAAATGAAATCTGCTCCACCCCCCTCTAAACTGGTCCCTGTTCTGATGGGTGGCGTTGTGATTGGATTTATCGGTGCCACGCCGTTCCTTGATTTTCTTAACTGCTTTTGCTGTGCCGGTGTTATTTTCGGTGGATTCCTCGCAGTCGTATTGTATAAAGACAAGCTCACTCCGGATATGCCTCCGCTTAAATCAAGCGACGGCGTCATTCTGGGTGTACTCGCAGGACTGGCGGGATCCGTATTTGAAGTATTCCTGCAATGGGTATATTACTTTGCTTTCGACACTATGTCAATAGAATCCCTGTTGAACTTATTCAAAGAATTTGATCCCGAGATGGCTACTGAATTGAACCAGTTCATTGGAATTCTCGATGCATTATATTTTTCTCCTATTTATTATGTCGCGTTAGTTAAAGTAAATATTATATTCGGGTTGATCGGTGGACTCATTGGCTCGGCAGTATATAAACCAAAACGCGATCAGCTCATTCGACTGTAATACGAAATAGAGAGGTTTATCACACTCTCATTACATCCCTTATTATCCCCTTTACATCCCTCGGATGCGTCGACACCGCCCATGCCCACTTCCCGAACTCCCCGTGGGTGTTTACGGCTATAACCCATTCATTAAGGAATTCCCGTTTCGTTTTGTCTTTCTGCGAATCCCTGTCTTATGTTTCAAGTCAAAGATGAAGACCGTTTTTTAGGCGTATGAGGAAATCGGGATAGAATTTGTATAGGACGCCTTCATAGGTATATGAGATTACTTTGTGAATTTGCTCGCCCGGCTGACCGGGTTTGCCGATAGTATCAACTTTTTTCCTGAGCAATTCCGATTGCTCCTGTTTGGTCAGCTTTCTGACAGGTTTCTCATCCTCTTCACTATTTAACGTGAAAACTCTTCCTGATAACGACTTCCGCATCCCCCACTCTCCGTGCACCCGGCACACTTATGAGAGAATGACCGGTAAAACTCTTCTCTTCCCCCGGAGGGACAGTCAATGCATTCGTCGTTGTTGAATCGATCACCGTTCCGTCGGGATCATAATATCGGATGTCGGCTCTCACTGTTTGTTCCCCGTCGGAATTATTTCGTAACCGGAGCCGGTATGCATAACGCCACCAAATATCTTCTTGAATCGATACCCAATACTCAAATTCGGTTATCTCAAGACCTTCAACGGGGAATAGACCATTAGCTGATCTTTCATTTTCATTGATAGTCCCTACTCCCGTTTCCATTTTGGGGGGACTCTCGTGGGCGAAATGATTATAGAGATAGAAGAGTAGAATTACACCTGCGGCAAATATGAAAAGCCCGATTAAAAGAGTAACCCGTGATTTCATGTGTATATCGGCCTCAATTTTTCCTCATCTCCGCGATTTCCTCAACCGCCTGTATCACGCGGTCGATATGTTCTTCGGTATTGAAAGGACCGATACTTAAACGAACCGTTCCGTGGATTGTATCCGTCCCGATCACCTCATGAACTCCCGGCGCGCATTGTAAACCCGTACGGCAGGCGATATTGTAATCGACATCGAGTAACGTCCCGACATCTCCGGAATCAAAATTTTTCACATTCAGACTAAGAACGGGGTTTTGATTCCCCCTGCCCTTCGCGCAATAGGTCGTTACGTTCTCTATTCCCTGAACACCCTTAAGCAGCCTCTCCCATAAATCCATCTCTGTATTTTGAATAGCATCGAGACCATTCTGATGAAGCCATGTCACTCCCGCATGCAATCCCGCAACACCCACCAGGTTCAAAGTACCGCATTCTAATCTGTAAGGGAATTCTTCAAGATGTGTTTTCTGAGCCGAACGGACCCCCGTCCCGCCATACCTGGTGTATTTTATCGGAACGTTCTCCATCACGTAGGATCCCCCTATTCCGGTCGGTCCCATCAGGCATTTATGTCCGGTAAAAACATATACGTCGATACCCATTGCCGTCATATCGACCTGTACGGCTCCTGCACTCTGACTCCCGTCTACAACAAGGAGCACACCAGCTTCTTTGCAGATTTTCCCTACCTCAGCTACCGGTTGGATGGTACCGATAACGTTGGAGCAATGATTCATTACGACCATCCTCGTGTTCGTTTTGATCGTCTTTTTGATATCATCCGGATCGATATATCCCGTAAGCTTATCGAATGTTACGTAATCCACTTCGAGGACACCGTTTAATTCGAGATGGTGTAAGGGGCGCAGCACGGAATTGTGTTCAAGCTTCGTCGAAACGACATGGTCACCCTTTTGGGTGAGTCCCTGGATAGCCATATTCAGGGAATCGGTGGCGTTATAACTGAAGGTGAGGCGATTCGGATCACCGTCGCCGTTGAACAATTCCATCAACATCTTTCGTGTGTTGTAAACAAGCTCTTCGGTTTCGATAGCAGCATCGAACCCGGTTCGCCCGGGATTTACTCCCCTTGTTTTGTAAAAATCGCGCATAAAGTCATATACAACATCCGGTTTGGGGAATGATGTTGCCGAATTATCCAAATAAATCATATTGTTCATATGTACACCTTTTTGCAAAGTTATTCTAAAACCAGTGCCTCGGCGACGAGTTCAGCCAATGTTTTTATTTTCACACGGAGTTTATAATAAGAATTCAATTGTAATAACTGGTCAACGCAGTTATGACAGGGGGACACCACGACGGAGGCACCCGTTTTTTTGATCTGCTCCGCTTTCAGTTCACCGATTTTCATCCTTCGTTCGTTATATTCGCTCATCGATAACTGTCCACCACCGCCTCCGCAGCATAGATTATCCGCGCCGTGAGGATTCATTTCCACAAAATCGGTTACGGTTTTTGACAGGATATATCTTTGTTCCTGAATAATCCCGCCGCTTCTCACTAAATTGCAGGGGTCATGCAATGTAACTTTTTCCTTCATTAACGTTTTGTCTACTTTTATTCTTCCCGATGCAATATATTGTGCAAGCAGTTCGACGGACGTTCTCACCGGAAAATCAAAATTGGTTTGTAAATAATTCGGTGCTTCCCATCTGAATGCCCGCTCGCCGTGTCCGCACTCGGCTAGAATTAATTCCCTGCAATTTAATTTTTTCACTTCATCCAGCATTCTCTGTGCAATAATCCGGGCCTCGTTAAGATTCCCCGTAAAGAAAGCATAATTCGTCACATCATACATATGCGTGGAAATGGTCCAGCTCTCTCTCGCGGCATAAAATATTTTTGCCATCGCGGAAATAGAAAGAGGGAAAAACTTCGGTTCCCTGGGATTTAAGGTATACAATAGGTTGCGGTCTTTTTCATTTAATGGTATGGAGGCGTCGGGATCATTAACTTCGTCGCGCAGTTCTTCTTCAAGCCATTTCAGGGTCTCTACAAAGTCATCGGTAGCTATACGCATGTTATTACCGCTCGTCAAAGCTGCATCCACGGTCGATTGAAGAGTCGGCGGTGTCAAACCCATTTCCGCGAGCATCGCCCTTCCGATGCTTACCAGATAAGCTATATCGACACCGATTGCGCAATGTATATTACACCTGCCGCACAATGTGCATGCTCCGTAGAATAAATCTATTAGTTCTGCGGTTGTTTCGCCATTCAGTTCTTTTGCGTGGATAAGTTTTGGAAATGTACGACCAGTAAATGTATAGTAACGTTTGTAAATCGACTCGATCAACGCGACCTTTTTAGCGGGGATGAAAGCATTTTCTTTCATAGATACATAATACATACAGCTATCGGCACATAAACCACAATGCACGCAGCTATTGATGCTCGTCAGAAATCTGCCGTCATCGAACTTCCTGAGTATTTCCAGTCCCTTTTCTATTGTATGTGTGGAGAGATGTTCCATATAATCAATGTTTTATCGGGGGCCACGTTCCTCTGTGTCCGTAAAAAAGGCTCAAATAATAGCGGGCGGCAAAGAAGTATACGGCATGCCTGAGCTTTCCGAAAGGTATATATAACAACAATGCACTTGCAGCAATATAGTATACCGGCAACGAAAAATGGATATAAACGAGTGTACACACCTGAAATGCCGTGACTAAAATATTTGAAATGTAATCATCGATTACGGTTATTTCTCTCAGTAATTTTGAAAATATTCGCTTGACTAAAATCGCGGTTCCGCAAAGAATTGATACCATGAGGAATACGGAAATGAACAGTTCAATCGTTCTGTATAAGTCGATTGAAAAGAGAAAAACAAACAGTAATACTGCAGAGAGGAATGTTCCAAGGTGATATAGCATACCAGCGATATAGGTAGGCACATGTAAATAGGCAGATTCCTTACGCGCAGGATTCATCGCTTTTGTAAACGAATATGTTATCGCAGAACCGACAGTGTCGGCAGATTTAGAAAAATCTCTCGTTTTGCGGTGCCTAATAATTTGTATGACGTGATACAAACAACCTGCGATACAAACTACTAATGAGATATAGGTAATAACCAGATACCATTTCATAATTAAGCAGATCAGACACATCCATCGGGTTTCGGCAGGCCGGCGACCTTGCATGCACCGCGGGCCGGACCCAGGGGAAACAATTCATATATTTCGCGCAATTTTATACCGGTTTCCCGGCACAAGTTACGTATCATAGGTGCATTCCCCTTTTCTTCATAATGTTTTCTGATAAATCTTACAATAGCCCAGTGTTTTTCATTCATTTCATCAATGCCGTCGTATTTTGCAAAAAGCGTGGCTACATCATCATCCCATATTTCAGGAGTGCTGAGAAAACCATCACCGTCGACTTCGAATTTTCTTGCTTCTATTTCAATCGTTGCCATTTTTATATTTCTTTTTTTATTTTTTTGTCAAATAATAATCAGCTTTGATTTACAGATATTCGTTATTCCTCATAATCTCCTGTGCCAATTCGAGATACGCGATAGATCCTTTGGAGTTTGCATCGTACAATATAGCCGGTTTGCCGTAATATGCACACTCCGATAATGTTATGTTTTTCGGTATAACCGTACTGAGGAGGATATTATTGAATTTTTCAATCAGAGTATTTTGGAAAATAGATCCGCTTTTTGTGCGGGATTCATACATCGTTTGAACAATTCCCTCGGTGGCTACAGGCCGGTTGGTAAATCTCTCGAGCCATTTGAGGTGTTCGAACAGTTTTTCGATAGCTTCTATTGATAAGTGACTTACCTTCGCGGGTATGAGAACAGAATCCGACGCCGCTAACGCCGCGGTCATAAGTCCGCGTATAAACGGGGGACAATCGAGGATTATATATTGATACTCCTGCTTGAGAGGAATCAATAACTGATGGAGCAACATTTTATTATCGGATAAACGGTTAATGCGTTCTTCATCCACCGGTTTAAGAGGATTCATCGGAACGAAATCCAGTTCTTTTAATTCGGTTTTATGTATGCATTGTCTGACTGAATGAGTATACTTTAAGATTTGATACACTCCGGGAGCTCGGTCGTTATCCGCGAATCCAAGCGAAATACCGGCGGCACCGGACGTATCAAGATCGATTAGCAGTACTTTTTTTTCTGCAACGGCAAGGCTTGCAGCCAAGTTTACCGCGGTAGTTGTTTTTCCGACACCTCCTTTCGGTGATGCAATTGAAATTATTTTTCCCATAAAGGGTACTTCCGGACGCACATAAATTATGTTGTGTAAATATTATTAATCTCTATAAATAATACAAATATAATGCCAGATCAAAATAATTTTTTTTCTTATAAAAAAATAAGGTAAAATCGCCAGCGGTGCATAAAAGAGTAATTATGTATATCCAATTAGCTGTAATAATTACATCCCGCCCCCTATTGTAAACCGGAATACAGATGCAGTGAAGCGATGGGTGTTCGGATAATAATACTTGAATTCAACACCTACTTTGTAGCAGTTGCGACGAGTGAAACCATTGCACCTCTCGGAAGACGATTTATTTCCACGTAATGTACAACCGGGGGTACACTGGTAAAGTAATTATCAAAAATCGATTGCACTGTCTGATAGTCGTTCATATTCGTCAGATAGACTTCCATGCGTACAACATCCCGCTTTGTATATCCTGCAACTTTAAGGATAGCATCGATATTACTTAATGCCTGCTGGGTTTCTCCAAGTATCCCACCCGGAACTAGTTGTCCGCGTAACGGCTCAACACCTATCTGACCTGAGACATAAAGTGAATTACCGGCTACCACGGCCTGAGAGGAGGAACCGATTGGGCTGGGTGCAGATTCGGTAACAACAACCCGTTTTTCGGGAATAATAGGAGCACAGGATGCAAGGAAAAATAACGCCGGTAGCAAAAATAAAAGTAACCGATGAGCAATTTTCATGACTCCCTCCTGAGTAGATAGGCGATCTGAACAATATTAAGAAAGTCTAATAAAATACGCTTGTATATTTGACTATAACATATATATTATAATTTACTTTTATTAAATATGCAACCAATTTATGATAAATTTTTATCCTGTCTGAAACAAATGGAAATATTAGAGTTCTCCTATCTCTTCATAATTATCGGCTTGTGCACCGTTATTACACATTCAATACTAAATCTTTCCAAAGCAGGCGTTTTTATTGCTGCAATTATCGGGACTGTTGGAGCGGTCATCGGTGTTGTGCTTGTACGAATGCTTCATGTCCCCGAATTACTCACAATTGATGTTGCCCGGGAACCGATTCCGGTCATCTGGTCGATAATGGGGTCCGGAATGTTTGCAATACTATTCAGTATTTTCTTAAAGGGGTTTAAAATATCCCGCCGAAAAATATCGCATTCAGAAACAATCCGTTCGTACCAAACCAGAACGCTCTAAAGTTCGGATTGTTTGCAAATCCTATGATGCGGCCCTGTCTGTACCGCTGTGCAACAATAGCAGCGGTGTTTTTCAACTCTTCCAGGCGAGTATCCGATATATATCCACTCAGTAATGGATCATCGCTATACCTTGCTACCGTCATAGCTGAGGATGCCGTGTTTTTATAAAACAGGGTATGATTGCGAAATAACGGAGCGCTCTCACCATACCCGAATGCAACGGGATGCGTGTTATCGAGGTTTGCTTTAAAAATCGCTCCGCCGATGAAATCAGCACCGCGGGATGCCCAGATTTCGTCATAACGTACTTCCTCCGGAGTAATGTCGTTCTCGATAATTTCAATATCGAGTAATCCCTGCTGAGTAACCAGCCGTGTGGCGTTTCTCGTTGTGATCAGCGTCCCTCCGTTCTGAACCCATTCTTTTATTTTGTCTGCAGCCTGACCCGATAATGTATTATAATTACCGTGTACCATAATGATTGTCGTGTAGCGTCGTAATTCCGCACCCTGTACCACATCAACATTCAATAATGTTACGGGCATGTGCATGCGTTCATTGAGGAGGTGCCAGACCTCCCCTACCTCGGAGGAGGATACGCCGGGTCCCGATAAAATAGCAATCTCCGGTTTCTGAAGGACTCTGTTAGCCGGGCTTCCGAGATCGGGTCCGTCAATTGTGCGGCTGCTCCGTAAAGCGTAGACCGGAATGTGATCATTTTCAGCAATTTCTCGAATAAGATCGTGCAGTATCTCTGCTGAAATCCCGGGTTGAGATACGGGAATGATAATTGTACCTCTTGCAAATTCTTTAATTTGTGTATCTATCCGTACACTGAATGGTCTCGTTGCCGCCATCGTGTGTACATTATGTTTTTGTAGCCGATACAGCGCGCGCGGGGCATAATATCTGTTCCACTCGAAAACATACGCGTAGGATGCAACTCCGCCGTATATGGTCCCTGTGTTGTTTTGTAAGGATTCGATTTCACTTCCCAGTATGCCGGCAGGATTTTGTTTATACTCTGCATAATCGAGATTGAATGCCAGCGGTAGTGTCCACGTTGAAATATCGTAGAAAAGAGAATCTTCGAACTGCGTTCTCGTTTCAAGCGCTGCGAAGATCAACCGTGCCTCTGTTTGTTCCGTCGGAATCACGACGGAATTCCCGGGCTCAAATGTCTTTCCTTCGTGGCGTACAGTTCGTGCCAATGCGTGGATACGGACACGATGCTGCCGAAGCATTTGCAAGAATTCCTGCGACCTTATCGGATCGTTTCCTGTATCGATGATAAAGGCACGTACCCCTTTTCCGCGAGCATAATCATTCGATTCAAGATAAAAGTTTCGATGATTTTTGATCAGTTCTTCACGAAGTTCATAACAAGCACGCAGCGTAGACATCGATGTTGTGAACTGATTGAGAATAGTGAAGCCGAAAGACAATTCTCCGCGGGTGGTTTCGCGGATCAGGGCACGCGATGCCGCCTGCTCGAACAGAATTCCGACAGCTCCCGTGACCATCGGATACGTTGATCCTTTACCGATATAAAAATCATCGAATGATTCCCGTGTATAGTAGAGAACACCAAGCTCATCCAGTGCAGATGCGTGATACTCTCCTACTTCTTTTAGTAATCTAATAGTCCCTTCGGGAATGTGTGGATTATATCTGCTCGATATACCCGGTTGGAAAAAATA
>SLQE01000204.1 GCA_007131635.1 Bacteroidota bacterium
ACCTTACTGTCCAATACTTCGTCGAACTCCGACACGGGATGACATACCCCACATCGAAAAGAACCCCGGCTATAATCGAACACAACCCGCTGAACACCTTCTGCGATAAGCTGATGAATGTCCCTGTGGCACTGTGCACACGCATCAAGTGAAGGCTGAAAACCGAGTAACCATATAAGACGGGCTTCAAAATAATAAAACAGCAATACGATAGATTTAGTTGCATGTTCGATAGCCTCCAATGCATGAAGCAGAAGATCGAACAAGAGCTCATTTTGCTCTCTGTGACGGGTTACGATATAAACTAATTCAAGCATAGACAGGGAGAGGAATAATTTTTCGAAATCCCTCTGAATTTTGGGATATGAAGAGATGAGCTCGGCATCCGTCAACAACTGCAATTCGCGTGTTTCTTTTTTATATACGACCGCCCTGATATGTGCAAGCGGTTCAAGTGATGCACCGAATTTGTTCCTGTTTTTCCGGGCACCCTTCACTATGACCCCTAATGACCCAAACTCCCGTGTAAAGATAGTTAGGATCTTACTGGTCTCCTGATAATCCATCGAGCGCAACACAATTGCTTCGATTTTATGGATCATATCGGCCGCTATCCCTTCCCGCCTTTAAACATACTCTTCAAATTGTCTTTATAAGGTGGCTTAACAATTCCATGTTCGGTTATGATTGCGGTTATCAATGCACCCGGCGTTATATCAAATGCCGGTGCATATGCGTGAATGTTATCGGGTGCTATCTGTACATCAAATACGTGGGTAACTTCACGCGGATCACGCTCCTCGATCGGTATCGAATCCCCATCGGGACAGTCTATATCTATTGTGCTGGACGGAGCGGCGATATAGAACGGAATAGCATGAGATTTCGCGAGGACTGCCAGACCATACGTACCGATTTTATTCGCCGTGTCGCCGTTCCCTGCAATACGGTCAGCTCCGGTAACGACTGCATGCACCTTCCCCTGCTTCATGACAAATGCCGCTGTATTGTCGGTGATCAATGTTGCATCGATGTTGTGCGCCGACAGTTCATACATTGTCAGACGGGCACCCTGCAGGAGCGGTCTTGTTTCATCGACATACACATGCAGGTCCTTCCCCTGCTTAATCGCAGTGACGATAACGCTTTGTGCGGTACCATAATCGCCCGTTGCAAGCGCACCCGTGTTGCAATGGGTTATCACACCGCCTGTTTCGGGAAGCAATTCGGCGCCGTGTATACCGATCTGCCTGCACATGTGAATATCTTCATCCCGGATACGTTCTGCTTCGGCTAACAGTATCCCGGGAATTGTAGATACATCTTCGACGCTGCGGGCATGTTTCATTAACCGGTCGACTGCCCATCGGAGATTGACCGCGGTAGGTCTTGCAGAACCTATCTCCTGTGCTATTTTTTCCAGCTCTTTGAAATATGCACTCTGTTCCCCGGTATCGATTTTTCCGGAAGCGAACGCGAGTGCAAATGCGGCTGCAATCCCGATTGCGGGCGCACCGCGGACCGAGAGCCGTTTTATGGCAAGTATGATTGTACGGTAATCATCCGTGCTGATATACTCGACTGTTTTCGGAAGTTTGGTCTGGTCGAGTAATCTAAATTCTTTTCCGTCCCATTCGATCGCGCGCATATGCATTATTTATGGAGTGTCGAATTGTGATATTTTTCGAATCGTTTCTGCGCGATTCCTGATATCATCGATGTGAATATTTTTTATCGCATCGACACTGAATTTCTCGATGCAAAATGACGCCATGACGTTCCCGTAAACAACGGCCCGTTTAAGATTCTCAAATGACGTGTCATCCGTTTTTCCGATCCATCCGAGAAATCCTCCCGCAAAAGCATCACCTGCTCCTGTTGGATCAAAAACGGATTTCAGAGGATAGGCAGGCGCGGTGAAGAGTTCATCTTTTGTCATCAATAGCGCCCCGTGTTCGCCTTTTTTAATAATCACAACGGGCGGTCCCATTTCGATTATTCTATGGCCCGCTTTAACAAGATTTTTTGTGCCGGCAAGCATCTGGGCTTCCGAATCACTCAGTATGAAAACATCCAGACGTTTGATCGTTTTCAGCAACGTATCTTTTTGACCTGCGATCCAGAAATTCATCGTGTCGCCGACAACCAATTTCGGGTTTCTGATTTGATCGAGCACGCGAAGCTGCAAGCCCGGATCGATATTGCCGAGACACACATATTTGCTCTCCCGGTATGCTTCAGGGATTACCGGGTCGAATGTCTGAAACGCGTTCAATTCGGTAAACAGGGTTTCTCTGCCGCTGAGATGCTCATCATACCTGCCGCCCCATCTGAATGTTTTTTCCCCCTCACGTATCTGTAAACCCTCAAGATCGATATTACATTCGGTCAGAAATTTTATGTATTGTTCAGGGAAATCACTTCCGACTATCCCGACCAACCGAACGGGTTCCATAAAATATCGTGCGCAGGATGCTATAAATGTTGCCGAACCCCCGAGTATATCATCACCCCGTCCGTACGGCGTTTCAACTGTATCCAGAGCAATGGATCCAACGACGAGTAAACTCACTTTGTCTCCTTTTCAATATTATTCATTATCAAATTCTGGTATTACTTTTAGGTGTCGTCACCTGAATTATTCATTACCAATAATTCTTTACTTATTTCCACGAATCGTCCCGCTTCTTCTTCTCCTCCCGCTATATACCTATGCACGATCTCAAGACCTTCTCGCTGTCCGGGCCAAACGAGCAGTGCATATGCCTCATCAAACGAACACCAC
>SLQE01000423.1 GCA_007131635.1 Bacteroidota bacterium
AGGTCAGAAAGTAGGAGACCTGGAATCTGGAACCTGGAACCCGGAACGGCAATCGATTACGCCCTCCAAATCGCCGAAGCCATTGATGAAGCCCATTCGAAGGGAATAATCCACCGCGATATCAAGCCCGAAAACATCATGGTGGATTCAAAGAATCGAATCAAGGTCATGGATTTCGGATTGGCGAAGATCAAAGGGGCAATGAATCTTACCAAAGCAGGAAGTACGATCGGAACGATTGCCTATATGTCACCCGAACAGATACAGGGAGATGAGGTCGATCACCGCTCGGATATTTTTTCATTCGGAGTGGTGCTGTACGAAATGCTCACCGGACACACGCCGTTCCGCGGTGATCACGAAGCAGCAATGATATACTCGATCGTCAATGAAGAACCGAAGCCGGTATCGTCCTCGGTGCCCGATATATCATCCCAGCTTGAAAATCTGATTGAGAGAACACTGGAAAAGGATCCCTCCGATCGGTACCAATCGATGGAAGATCTGTTGAGCGATCTGAGACGTTTAAAGAGAAAGACATCCAGAAAGATTGCAATACCGTTAAGCACTGAATCAACTTCGTCATCTTCATCCGGGAGACAGCAACCTGCAGGCACACAGACCCGGTCGGCTACCCGCTCTCGGATATTTTATGGTGCAGCTATATTGTTTCTGATCATTATCGTTGCAGCAGTGTACTTACTATTCTTCATCCCTGAGAAACCCGTTACCGGATCATCGTTTCCTAACCGGGTATTTGTTGCGGCGTTTGAAAACCGTACAGGCGATCCTACTCTCGATCCTATAGGAAGATTGGTGTCGGATTGGATAACACAGGGGATATTACATAACGAGCTTGCCGAGGTAATAACAACAACAACTATGCTGCAGATGATTCAGCATGCGGGATTGGTTGGAGGCGGATTGGAGGACCGGATAAAACTGATCAAACTGGCGGAGGCAACACAGTCGGGGGTTCTTATATCCGGTATGTTTCATCAGGTAGGTGAAGACATACAGCTCCATTCACAGATAATCGATGCACAAAAAAATGATGTCATTCTGACGCTCGAGCCGGTACGCGGTCCGCGAAGCGAACCGATGAAAGCTATCAACGATCTGCAGCAAAAAATTATGGGGGCATTGGCAGTGCATGTATTCCCGGGTGGCAATATAAGGATGTACAGTGACCCGCCAATTTATGAGGCGTATGTCGAATTTTTGGAAGGATATAGATACTTCGGTTCGGATTATGCAAAAGCATTTGAACATCTCAGACGCGCAATAGAGATAGATCCTGCATATATCATTCCTAAATTTGTATATGGGACCGGACACGCGAATATGGGATATTATGAAATAGCGGATTCAGTATTTACCTCCATTGATAAGGAAAGTCATCGATTATCGTCGTTTGAGCGTCATTATTTGGATTGGCATAAATTCCTCTTACAGGGCAAAGATGAAGAGGCACTCGCGTCGCTTCTCCATATCGAGAGTATTACTCCAATGGATCCGACAACAAACTATTTAATTGGACGTAGTGCCCTCCGTCTCAACCGTCCGGGATTAACTGTTGCAACATATGAAAAAATAGACTTTCAGGATTACTGGGCTGATTTTCCAGTTTTTGCATGGCGCTTTGGATATTTGAGTCAGGCACATCATCTTTTAGGTAATTATCAGAAAAGTCTCGAGGTATCCCAAGAAGCAAAAAAAATCTTCCCGAATAATTTAGATCACCGCGCCGACGAAGTCTCCGCACTTGCCGCTCTTGGAAAAGTCGAAGAACTGCATGAGGCTATTCAAGAAAGTAAAAGCATAGAACCGTCTGCCGGAAGTGCCGGTGATGTAATGCTTACGGCATCGAGGGAACTTCACGCGCACGGGAATAAAGCGGAAGCATTACAAGTTGCTGAACAGGCAATGCGATGGTATGGAGATCATGATCCCGAAAATAAGTCCGGACTCGCAGAAGCGTACTATCTTGCCGGACAATGGAGCGAATCATACAGTTTGTACAGAGAATTGGCCGCAGACAATCCGGACGACATTACGTATGTGGGAGGACTCGGTACGTTGGCGGCACGTAGAGGTGACGAAGAAGAAGCGCGCCGTATTGCCGGTGAGTTAAAAAACATAGATCGGAAATATCTCTTCGGCCGGCATACATACTTACGTGCCAGGATCCATGCGCTCCTCGGAGAACATGCCGAGGCAGTCAAACTTATACGGGAATCTTTTGATCAGGGGAACGGATTCGGTATTTACATACATCGCGATATCGACCTCGAGTCGTTACGTGATTACCCGCCATTTCAGGAGTTACTTAAACCGAAGGGTTGACGATGATCGGAATCACGATATCTCACTACTACCCGCCAAACTGAGCAATCGAAATGACCATCGTCGAATAATGCACGGTTTGAATATCTTACTTTTTTTGCTTGCCAAAAAGTGAATAAATTGGTATATAATAATACACAATAAGAAGCACAAGAAGTTACCATGATTCATTTATACCGGCCGTGCTACGACACAATTCTTTTTAATCAGGAGCATCACTTATGAATAATGTACAGCATCATTCATGGAAACGGATAAATACACTGTTATGCACATTTGTAATGTTGCTGCTTGGATTCTCACAAAGCTCCGACGCCCAGTTTAGAGCAAACTGGCTCTCTGCCGGATCGCTGCATAACTGGTATTCGGAAATCGGTTGCGAAATTGAAACGGGTTTACGCGGAGGTGCGGCTAATCAGCAGCTTGGTATGCGTTGGCCCGGCATATACGCGTTACAGGATATGCAGGCGGCAAAAGCGCTCTGGATCGGGGTGAAAAATTTTACCGATCCGCGCGGTGATTTTTGGGATAGGAAAGTAGTGCATGTCGGTCCGCGCGTATCCGGAGGCGGCGTTTTTTTCCCGATCGATTTCACCACAATGAGCCGTTTCGAAGTTCCGGCAGTTTTTGTAGACGGCGATCTTCAATTCAGCGAATCGCCGATGGATATCGATGAGGTCGATCCGACTATCGACGCCGATGTAATGATCCGTAATATCGTAAACACTCAGATCGGACTTACGATGGAACGGAGAATCAAACAATTCAGCACTGAAGGTCACGATAATTATCACATAATGGAATTTATCTTTACAAATACCGGTAATGTAAATGATACACCTGACATCGAACTTCCCGATCAAACACTTGAAGATATAGTTATATTTTTCCAGTACCGTCTTGCTCCTGTTCGTGAAACCAGACATCTCATCGGCAATCACACCGGTTGGGGCAGAAACACAATGAACGATGCACGGGGCGTTCCAGGCATCGACCCCGACGATGTTCAGATAAGGGCTCAGTTTTCGTGGCATGGCTACGATCCTACCAAAGCCGTACCATATGACAATATCGGTGCACCAATATGGTACCAGGATCCGGCAAGATGGATAAGTCAGGACGATACAACAGGCAGGTTGGGCGCACCACATCACGGGGGTGTGGTGACCATTCATGCCGACCGCGGTCCGAACGATCCAAACAACGATCCGGCACAACCCTCTACCACGTCGTACGTCGGTTCTGGAGATCGTTTGAATTCCGGGAACGATCCGTATAATCCCCCACGTATGAGAGAGGAGTATGATTTGATGACGGTTGGACATCAGACTCCAAGGCACGCCAGAGCAGTTGAACCGTCGGGAGACTTTGCCGTGCAACGGGTCAATCCCAGTCTCGGAACCGGCGGCGGATTTTCTTTCGCGAACGGGTACGGACCGTACACACTCGGCCCGGGAGAAAGTGTCAGGATCGTCATTGCAGAAGGTGTGGCGGGATTGAGCAGGGATGAGGCAATCCGGGTTGGAAGACTATATAAAAACGGTCGACTCTCCGATTTCGAGAAGAACCATATCGTTCTCACCGGCAGGGATTCATTGTTCCAGACCTTTCAACATGCAATAGATAATTATGAATCAGGATATAACATCCCAAGGGCACCTCTGCCGCCGGGCCTGGTTGACGTGAACTCCGGCGGCGATCGGATTACGGTTTCGTGGCAACCGCATCCCGATGCCCGGGATATTAAAGCATATAGAATTTATCGCGCAACTGAAAGGCCGGACAGTACCTACTACCTCGTCCATGAAGCATCGCCGAACGAAAATACATTTGACGATCGTGATCCGATTCGCGGTTTGCAGTATTTTTATTACATTGAAAGTGTTGCCGATGCACCTCCGGGAACACCTGCCCGGATGGCACCGGGAGGGGAGCTCGTAAGCAGCAGATACTGGACGCAAACGTATGACCCTGCATTTCTCAGACGCGCACCGGGTGAGACGATGGATGAAATTCGCGTTGTGCCGAATCCGTATAGTATCTCTCAAGATCGTTCGGTACGGTATGACATTCAGGATCGGCTTGCATTTCTTAATGTACCGGGTGAAGCAACGATCAGGATTTACACCGAGCTTGGTGAATTGATCAGAACCATCGAACACACCGACGGCAGCGGGGATGCATTCTGGGATCTAACTACCTCATCGCGGCAGGTAGTCGTGAGCGGTGTGTATATTGCCGTCATCGAAAATCATGAAACCGGTGAACAAGCTACGAGAAAGTTTGTGATTATCCGGTAAAAGGGCCGGGTACAAAAATAAGGGACGTTCCACCGGAACGTCCCTGTAAATTAATTCAGAAGATGTTTTTTTACACCGTTGTCATATCCCGTTTTTTCTGCGTTAACAGAGATACCACAACCAGGGTAAGAAAGCTGAGCGGTATTGATATGATTCCCGGGTTGTCAAGCGGGATCGGCGCCTGTGCTGCGGGGAGACCATACAACCCTACATAAGTACTCGGAGAGAGCAGTATTATACCGAGTGAAAACACTATGCCAACCACGATGGAGGAAGCGATTCCTTTCGCAGTTGTTTTCTTCCAGAATAAAAGCATTAATATCGCAGGAAGATTTGCAGATGCCGCAACTGCAAATGCCAGTCCCACAAGGAACGAAACATTCATGCCCTTGAAGAGAATACCAAGCACGATTGCAAAACAGCCCACACCGATGGCGGATATTCTGCCTGCCGTAACCTGTCCCTTATCTGTTAGTTTGATGCCAAGAAAGTTTACGATCAGGTCGTGTGCAACGGCGCCCGATGATGCGATGATAAGACCAGCGACGGTCCCGAGCACGGTGGCGAATGCAATTGCCGTGATAGTGGAGAATATGAATACGCCGATCGATTTCGCAAGGAGAGGGGCAGCCATGTTACTGCTCTCGAGGTCAAGCACCCCGCTCACCATTGCCCCAAGCCCCATAAACAGAGTGAGTATATAGAAAAATCCAATCGCCGTTATTGCGACAATCGTGGATTTACGAGCATCTTTCGGACTCGGCACCGTGTAATATCTTATCAGAATATGCGGGAGTGCGGATGTTCCGAAGAACAGCGCGAGCATGAGTGAGATAAAATTAAGCTTTGACATAAAGTCGGAATCTTCGCCGAGGTTTAACATCATGCCCGGCCGCAGTAACTCACTTCCCGGAGTCGGATTTTGATACCAGAGACTGACTCTGTCGTCACCGTCTATAAATAATACCCTTGAGAAAATCAGAATTTCACTGCTCTCAATTGTTGAAAGATACTTGAACGGCCCGAGCGGACCGGTCTTATCAACTTCTTCACCGTCAACGATTATTTTTGTCGCATGACCGACCTGGAAAAATCTTCTTTCTTCCCGCGGTGCCCCGTTGTAATATAATCTTCCGTCGGGCTTCTGCGTAATGGAGAGGGCCTGATGTAAGACAGCCTTCTGTTCGTCTGTCTGTTCTAAACTCCACCACGAATATCTTCCGTCTGTCCGAAGCTTGATAAAATGTTGATCATGATGCCTGTACTCGCCGACAATAGAATAAGCCGTATCGTCGATTTCAACCACATTGCCGTTTTGTACTGTTACGCCGATGGACATTAAATCACGATGGTCCTCCGAAGGCTTCAGTGAAATGCCATTCGTGAGTATATAGATCGTGAGTATTGTTGAAAATGTTATAAGCAAGCCGCCTTTGATAAACTGAACATACGTTGTCGATGTCATGCCCGCTGTCGCCACAATGAATATCACTATAGCCCCGACAAAAATCACTCCGATATAGTGGGGCAATCCCAGAAGCGGGGTAACAAGATCCCCGGCACCGACCATTTGCGGCACAAGATAACATATTGATACTATAAGAGTGCTTACGGCGGCGGTGAACTGAATTCCTTTTGAGTTAAATTTGTAGTTTAACGCATCGGTAAGTGTGTATTTGCCGAACCTTTTCAAAGGTTCTGCAACGACAAACAGTGCGACTATCCATCCCGCGAGGTAACCTATCGAATAGAGAAAACCATCGTATCCGAAAAAAGCGATCATGCCGCATATACCAAGGAACGATGCCGCGGATAGATAGTCACCCGCAAATGCTATCCCGTTTACTCCCCAGTGAATTTTGCCTCCCGCAGCAAAGTAGCCGTCTGAGGTCTTTGTTCTTTTTGCTAAAAATGAAGAGAGCCATATGACTGCTACAACAAATAAGATAAAAAAGAAAATCGCCGTGAGAGAAGGTTCATAAATCATTGCTGATCCTCCTCTTTTGTGTTCAGCTCATTTTCTTTTTTCGTACACATGTAGTTGTATATAAGTCCCATTATAATTGCCAGTATAATGAGACCGATACCGTAAACCACCGCGAGATTTAGTCCCGCAAAAACTATCGTTGCCATACTCAACGGACTTATTACGTTGATGACAACAAAAATCGAATATACGATGCTATAGAAAATGAAAAAATAGATCCCGATTTTAGCTTTATATTCCGATGCCTTATCCTCTCCCCAATGTGTCGCTGGACCATGTGCCATAGTATATATCTCCTCTGTTGAGATAGTAGGTAGTGTGGAAGAGTTCCGGTACTTCAATCCCCGGTTTGTATCGAATCTAAGGGGGGTGATAGTTATGTCAAGAGAAACGAATTCGTAGCCGGACGCCATTGATTTTAGTGAAGATCAAAAATACATAATCGAAAAATGAAAAGCAATATATTCGCTCCGGTAGATCGAATAATGTCATAGCCGGCAATGTCGGAGATAACAATGTGAGGTCAATAAGAGGGTCAAACTTATGTAGCATTTCAGAAAAAAATAGTGTACCTTTTAATCAAAGTGCCTGCCTGATTATGAGCTGAATACGTATGCAACCACTTTATACAGTCAGAAAAAAACTCATCCCAACAATTATGCAAAAACTATTATATTTTTCTATCCTCTTATGTCTCCCGCTCATTGCCGGAGCGGCAGATAACGGACCCGGTTATCCGAATATCAAGATCGGTGTCCTGAGTCAATTCCATATAATGCACAATCAATCGTTGGATTTTACTTCCGTCAATGATGCCGGCGGGTATGGACTGACCTGGGAGCGTCAGATGTACCTGCGGCGGATGCGTGTTCTCATCGGAGGAAATATCTCAGAGCGAACGTCCTTCTTTTTCGAGACCGATGCGCCGAATATCGGATATGTTAACCAATCCGGAGAAAAAAATATGAGACTATCGGTGTTCGTGCAGGATGCACAGATACAGCATGTTTTTTCTGAACACATCGGTATTATCGCCGGTTTGCAGTTAGTCGGCATTACCCGGAACGGTTTACAGAGCGCGGCATCGCTGATGGCGGTTGATTACGGCTCACACCAGTTTTTTGCCAGCGGACCGCTGGAGAATCTCGCGGGAAGAGACCTGGGTATGAATGTGCGGGGTTTTCTTTTCGACCGGCGGCTAGAGTACCGCGCGGGTTTATTCAGCGGGAAAAACGAAGATCGGACATCGCCATACAGATTTACCGCAAGATTAAACTATAGTTTTATAGATCGTGAAGCCGGTTTTTTCTATACCGGCACAACACTTGGCAGCGGAAAGATTATGTCACTCGGCGGAGGAATCGACTTGCAGGATAATTACTACGGTATTGCCGCCGATGCGTTTTTCGATTATCCGGTCTTTCCGTTCGGTTCGTTGACTGCGTCGGTTTCGTATGCTTACATTGACAGCGGTGAACCACGGGAAGGACGTACCGATTTTTCCGGACAGTTCCCAAAACAGAATATTTTCTTTGTCGAAACCGGTTTGTTTATCCCTTCATCGAATTTACAACCTTATCTCAAGTATGAAATGAAGGATGTACGTGAGGATACTAATGACAACGGGGTTGCGAACAAATTACGGTCGGGAGATCGGATCGGATTTGGATGTAATTATTATATCGCTGCTCACCGGATGAGTGTCAAACTGCTCTACGAGAGGATCTCAGGTAATTATCCCATTCCCGCCCCACCGTATTTTGAGTCGGTTAAAAGAAACCAGATAGTTCTGCAAATACAATATTTTACTTTCTGATCCAGGATCGAAGGATGGCAAAAAAATTTAAGGACTACTACGATACAGATTGTGCACGTCTATTATCCGATAAGATAGGTTCCGTCTGGTCACGCTTCGATAAAAACAAATTTATACAAAAGATCGAGTCTGAACTGTCCGGCAAAGAGTTTCTTGAGAGACAGGACCTGTTCGTTGAAGCTTTTGAGTTGTGTATGACGAAAGATTATAAGCGGAATATTGCAATTTTTCACAAAATACTCGGTCCCGAACTGAAGACGACTGCGGGAATGTTTATCGACGGGTGGTGGCTCTGGCCGGTAGGCAGATACGTTGAAAAACACGGAACAGAAGATTTTCAGACTTCTATGGATTTCATCTATGAGTTGACAAAACGGTTCACGGGCGAATTCGCCATTCGCCCTCTCATTGAAAAATTCCCCAAAAGATCCGTTAAGCTGATTTTACAGTGGAGCAAAGATAAAAATGTACACGTGAGGAGGCTGGCAAGCGAAAGTATGCGAATACGTCTGCCGTGGGCGAAAAAAACCCTTGTTGCGCTCGATGAGTTTTCAACGTACAAGGAAATATTATGGAACCTGAAAAATGATCCGGAGAGATTTGTACAAAAAAGTGTAGGTAACAACTTAAACGATTTGATGAAAGAAGCTCCGCACAAAGCAAACGAAATTATAACATCATGGCAGAAGGATAATCCGTCTGATATTACTCTGTGGATAATCAAACATGGATCGAGAAGTAAACGGATTAAGAAAGCTGAAGGTGGATAGCATGAAACCCAATACTTGGCTCGCCTATAACGATCTTGCCTGGACTGAACCGATTCTCGCTCCGCCGGATAAGTTCCGGGAAGAATCCGAACTATTGTGCAGAATAATACATGAACACGTAAAGATCGAGGGAAAAACGCTGCTTCATCTCGGCTGCGGTGCAGGTGTAAACGATCACACGCTTAAGAAACATTTCGCTATAACAGGGGTAGATATCAGCGATGCTATGGTTGAGATTGCGCGGCGATTAAATCCTGAAATTGAGTATCATACCGGCGATATGCGAACGGTCAGATTAGAAAAACAATTCGATATTGTGGCGATACCCGACTCGATCGGATATATGACATCGGTTGAGGACCTCAGAAAGGCAGTGGTAACCGCTCACGAGCATTTGAAACCGGGCGGTTTATGTCTGATAGTCGCATACATCGCCGAGGATTTCAGGGAGAATAATTTTATCTATACGGGTTCGAAAGATAATATAAACATCACGGTGTTTGAAAATAATTATCTACCCGATCCGGAAGAATCAAGATATGAAGCAACAATTGTTTATTTAATCCGTCGCAAAGGGAAATCAGAGATATATAACGAAAGTCACATCCTCGGACTTTTTAAATCGTCGGTCTGGCTGAACCTTTTAAAAGAAACAGGATTTAGTGTTCATCCGGTGAGGATGGATCACCTGTATGACCGTTTTCTGCAAGATGAAGGTGCCTATCGTCTTACGATATTGATATGTACAAAACGCTTGTAATCAGTTACTTATTTATTTTTATTTATAACGGGCTGGACCTATGAAATTGAATGATACCAGATGGATCAAAAATCTTTCGCCGATCTACTGGATAATTATTTCCGTCATATTAGTGTTTATAGATTATCTGACAGGCCCCTTCATACAGTTTCCCGTAACGTATCTGATTCCCGTGGCATTGGCATCCTGGTACCACGGTCGTTTATGGGGAATGACAGTTGCCGTTGTTTTACCGCTGCTTCGCTTCTGGTATAGTGCTTTTCTCTGGGATGTTCCTTGGACGGTGATTGAAGCGAGCTTGAATGGAGTAATTCGAATCCTGATTTTATTTACATTTTCATTGCTTATCGATCGTGTAGCGGGTCAGACGCGTGAATTAAAGAAGGAAGTTCAAACACTCGAAGGTTTGCTACCGATTTGTTCGTTCTGCAAAAAAATCCGGAATGAAGATGGCGGGTGGGAACAAATAGAAGTATACATAAGTGAACGCAGCCCGGCGGACTTTTCTCACGGTGTTTGTCCGGATTGTTTGCATCAACACTACGGTGATGTTCTGAAAAAAAATCCCCGACAATAATTATTACAAAAAAACAGCCTATGCTATCGTGCCTATAAGCGAAAATATAGAAATTAAAGGGATCGTCTTCGACATAAGAAGATATTCAGTCCATGATGGTCCCGGTATCCGGACAACCGTATTTTTCAAAGGATGTCCGCTGCGCTGTGCGTGGTGTCATAACCCGGAAGGTCTGGAGCCGGAGCCGGAAATCGCATATCGCGAAGATCGCTGTATCCGATGCGGAAGTTGTTTGATCGCGTGTGAAGAGGGGGCGATATCCTGGCGGGATAATGCACCGTTGACCGATCGAACTATCTGCATTCGCTGCGGAACATGCACAGATGAGTGTTATACCGCCGCGCGCGAAACGGTTGGTACCATAATGACGGTAGATCAGGTAATGGC
>SLQE01000011.1 GCA_007131635.1 Bacteroidota bacterium
ATAATTCATCCATAATTTGCCGTACCCGGTATTGAGTTTTCCAGGGTTGATTGACAAAATTATAAAGATAAGCCATATGATGACTCGGTTCGTTTCCCTGCGCGTATTGTCCGATAAGTCCGGTAATATCCTTCATATCCCGGCCTGTGATCGGATCGTCAGTTTCGAACAGCTCATCTATTTTCCGGGCAAGATTTTCTTTACCTCCGTGAAGTTCGTAGAACCCCGTCATATCCTGCGGTACATAAAAGCTGTAGTGCCAGGAGTTGGCTTCGGTGAAATGCCAGTCGACTTTCGTCGGATCGAACGGCGTGAGCCATCCGCCGTTGAGTTTCGGACGCATAAATCCGGTCGAGGGATCGAAAATATTTTTATAAAATTGCGCTCTTTCGATGTACTCTTTGTAAATATCGTCGTGTTGCATTTCCTTGGCCATCCGCGCGATACACCAATCGTTGTATGCATATTCAAGTGTTTTGGAAATCGATTCGTGTTCCTTATCTCCGGGAATGTAACCGTACTCTCTATAATATTTCAATCCGAAATGATCCTGCGAAGCGCTGTGGATCATTGCTTCCAGTGCTTTCCGGTCGTCGAAGCCGCGGATACCTTTCATATACGCATCGGCAATTACCGAAACGGAGTGATAACCGATCATCGTGTATGTTTCGTTTGCAGCCAATTCCCAAACTGGCAGCAATCCTACTTTTTCATACATATCGAGCATAACGTTGATATAATCGAGAGTACGTTTTGTATCGATTATAGTCATGAGCGGGTGCCATGTACGATAGGTGTCCCATAGCGAGAAAATAGTGTAGTTATCGAAATCTTCCGCGACGTGTATTTCGCGGTCCATACCCCGGTAACGCCGATCGACATCCATGAACGTATTCGGCTGGAGAAATGCATGATACATTGCCGTGTAAAACGTTATTCGTTGTTCCTCCGTACCTCCGTTTACACGAATCTTACTCAACTCGTCATTCCATGCGTCGAATGCCCGGCTGCGGATTTCATCGAAGTTCCATTCCGGAATTTCCGTTTTCAGGTTTTTATACGCTCCATCCGTATCCACGGCGGAGAGAGCAACTTTCACCTCGATCTGTTCTCCCTCTTTTGTATCGAAACCCACAAAGGCTTTTATATTTCTGCCGTCTGCATAGTCGATATTGTCTATAAGAGTGTTGTCAACGGCAATCCCTTTGCGCTCGAACGGCCTGGAAAATTCCATATGAAAATACCAGACGAGATCTTTCGCCCAGTTGGTCGATCGGCGCAATCCCCGTATTTCGGTATCGCTTACAAATTCGATCCACGATTCCACTACCCGGTCGCGATGCTCTAAATCGATAATAAAGTGTGCATTATTCGTTTCGGGGAAGGTATAGCGATGATAACCGACGCGTGTTGTTGCCGTCAGTTCGACCTCAACACCGGGTTTATCCAGAAAAACCCGGTAATAGCCCGCTTCGGCATGTTCGGTTTCTTTCCGGAAGGGAGAACGGTATTCGGTATTGATGAAAACAGGATCTCCGACAACGGGTGTTATCAGGATATCGTTATAATCGCCGACCCCTGTACCGCTCAGGGCGGTATGCGAGATACCGTATATAATAGAGTCGCTGTAGTGGTATCCCGAAGCACCGTCCCATCCGCTCAGTCTTGTGTCGGGACTTACCTGAACCATGCCGAACGGCATGCTGGCGCCGGGATACGTATGTCCGTGACCGTCCGTTCCGATAAACGGGTTTACGTAAACAGCGGGGTTTTCCGTCGAACTGGTATGTGTATGAAGTATACAGACAAGGATGACGAGGCTGAATAGTTTTGTTGACATCATAGAATCGCTCGGTTTTGGTTGCGGCTGCCCGCCGGTTTTTTGGCGGAGCTTTGCCACGTTAGGTATTCTATCTGAAAATATAGTAATAAATATATCGGGTTGCAGTATAATTGTCAAATTATACTGTCAGGGTTTTACCGTATCTGATAGATCTTTCTGTTCTACCGGCAGATATAAATGCACCGTTGTCCCTTTACCGACTGCGCTCTCGATATCGATGAAACCGTGATGGTTCTTCACGGTTCCGTAGACGATCGTCATCCCTAATCCGATTCCTTTGTCCACATCCTTCGTTGTGAAAAAAGGATCGAATATCTGATCTTTGGTATCGACATCCATACCGACACCTGTATCTTTAACTGATATCCTGATAAAAGTATCCCGGTTTTCCCGTGTGAATCCGTTTTTCAGGAATGTAGTGTCGGTGATAACTTCTGTCGTGATTGCTATCGTCCCTCCGCCCGGCATCGCATCCCGTGCGTTAAGCAATATGTTGAGAATTGCCTGCTGCATCGAAGAATGGTCTGCCATCATTTCGGGGAGTGCGGGGTCCAGTTGGGTGTTAAATTTGTATGTTCTGGTAAAGGTTTCTGATGCAATATGAAGGGTGTCCAGAATTAATTTATTTACATCAATCGGTCCGAGGTGGATTGTATAAGGTTTTTTTAAGGTGAATAAATTTTTTATTAGTTTTGCCCCTCGTTCGGTTGCCTCAATGATGATATTTAAATTCCGGTCGATTTTTTCTCTCGTTACATCTTCCGAGAGGGATAAGGAAGCGTATCCCATAATGATGGCGAGGATATTATTGAAATTGTGTGCAATGCCCTCCACGAGCACGCTGATACCCTCCATTTTCTTGATCTGGATGAACTGTTCTTCTAAAAACTTCTGACGGGAGATATCATGTGAAACACAGACCAG
>SLQE01000174.1 GCA_007131635.1 Bacteroidota bacterium
ACCGGTCTGTAAGAGACATAGCGAGTATCTGATACTGTTGGTCCTGTAAAAATCCGCGGATTTCCGACTCGCTGTAACGCCTTGTCGTGAGATTAAATTGGTTTGTTTTATTGATGAGTTGCACTATACGCGGAAGGGAAAAATCGTCAACCGGTTTTATGTCGACCGTCATCTCCAGCGATCTGTAATAATCTTCAATCGTCCCGAAATTCTTTTTACTTTTTTCCCGTTCTGCCTGCAACAGGTAATCCCTGTTGCGTTGGTAATCGTCATCGGTAAGCGAATGAAAATTAAAGTAATCAAGGTCGTGAAGGAAATCCGAAAAATAGGCAGGATCATCCGGCAACTCCGGTGCCGTTATTTCAGGCAACTGCGACAAAACCAAATTCCGCTCGAATGAGGAATCATCCAGGAACACGATACTGTCCGGACCTATATTCAGGGTTTCGGCTATCTCACGTAAATTTTTATCTTTTCTCTCCCAGTTAATTTTCATAGCCGAGAAATGATCCGCACGCAGGACCATATATGGATGGGTATTGATAACTTCCATGGCATCACGTTCATTGTTTTTACTGCATATCGCAAGAAGAATGCCCCTGCTATGCAATCCGGCGAGCGATCTCTGAAAATCGTGATACGCCTTCCCCGTTCCGTCGTTGCTCAATAAAATTTTATCGATACCATCCTGACCGATAATACCTCCCCACAAGGTATTATCAAGATCCAGCACAACGCACTTTTTCCGGATACCTTTATACGCTTTGATGTGGGATACGTATAGCTCCGAAAGTTTTTCGATACCGAAAAGCGACCACTTACATTTCGATACATAATGCATCCGCCTGTCCAACAACCTGTCCTCACCATACCGCCGGATGAGAGATTCCAAATCGACAACACGTATATCTGCGCGATCTTGTACAAATTCGTGGAGCTCCGAGTTAGCCTTGTGTAAAGCCGGCAGTACGGAATGCGGACTGTTATATTCCATCGTACCGAAGCTCTTACCGGTATCGATCGAAAAATTGTCAAGGAAGATCGCGGCATTCGGTAATCTGTTGTTGAGCACATCGAGCTGACCGAACAATGCTTCAAGGCACTCAGAAACTTTTGTCTGATAATTGTTATCCCGGCCCTGAACATTTAGTTCATTTTCACACAGGATATTTATATCGATTGAAAGAAATATGAGCTCCGGATTAAAAGTATAGAATTTATTTGATTCACCGAGTATATCCTGGATGTACTGATTATAACCCGGAATATAAATTTCACAGTCGATAGCTTCATGTTCCAATCGTTTTTTTGTTGAACGGACAATTAGATCATTCGTATAATTCGAAAGAAAAGCTATTTTCATACTGCTACGACTCCCCGTACACTTTCTCAAAGACACCGATCATCTTCCCGATATTTTTATCCATTAAAAAGGATTCCTTGAATCTTTTCCTTCCTGCTTTTCCCATAGTCATACATACATCCGGATGCTCAATGAGATGCACCAGAGCGCGTGCAATCTGTTGCGGGGATCGTTTGTCCACCAGAATACCGGTCTCGCCGTCTATGACCATCTCGTCTATCGCCCCGACTCCCTTTGTTGAAACCACCGGCAGACCGGACGCCATTGCTTCGAGAATAACGAGCGGTTGCCCCTCGTATCTTGATGGAAACACGAAGATGGACAAATCCGTCAGGAAACGTTCTTTTTCACCGCCGCGGAGCATACCGGCAAATTCAACATTCTCTTTCAGTCCGTATTCTTCAATCAGACGGTATGCCGCTTTTTTTGTATCGGGTTCCTGATCAGTCCACGCCCCGGCGAAACGAAACGTAACATGCGGATGCCTGCTTATCACTTCGCGCGAGGCTTCGAGTACATCGAGGATTCCCTTGCTTTCGAAAAAATTCCCCAGGTACCCGATGACGAATTTTTCAGATTGTCTGCCAGTATCACTGCCGTTCCTTCGTGCTACCGGATCTTCAATCCCGTTCGGCACAACTTCAATGCGGTCGACGAGGTCTTCGAAGATACACCGCAGAGAATTTCCGAGCACAATGGCGGTATGCGCGTATGAAAGAGTTTTGCGGACAAACCATGCGGCAAATTTCCCGGATTTTTCATAGAACTCTTTCCTGAAATAATCGCCGCCGTGCAGGTGAACGACTATTTTCGCGCGTGAAAAAAACTTCGCGCAAAGAATAAATAATCCGTCGCGAATGTATGGCAAAAACTTTTGCGCCAGTGGGACATACACGATATCGGGCCGCCGCGCACCGAGCATAAAGATCAGCTGGAATACATTCTTGACCGCGAGATAGACATTGACCGGATCGAGCTTCGTGATGTTGTCGATAGTTCTGTGATCGGACGTGTCGAGATGATATACCGTATGTACATCGCGCAGACGCGATTCAAGAAGCGACCTGAAGTAGATTGTCGAACCGTGATACGGCGGCGGGACCGAACCGATCAGAATAATTTTCATGAGAGAACGACTTCCCGGATGATCTGAACGCCTTTACTTAACGGCCATTCCTCCGCCGTTATTCTTGCTGCGTTCCCGATCTCTGCGAGCTCATTTTTGTGAGAGACACATCGGATCATTTTTTCCGATAATGCGTCGACATTCTCATTATCGACAATAAATCCGTTGACTCCGTCCTCGATCCTGTCGACACCTGCCATAGTCTCGGTACTGGCTATCACGGGCATTCCATATGCCATTGCTTCCAGTACTACCACACCGTATGGTTCCAGTC
>SLQE01000395.1 GCA_007131635.1 Bacteroidota bacterium
CGACATCGTGATTTAGATGCTTATGATCGAGTTTCTCGATAACATAGTCATTCAACAGACGTTTTAATATTTTCAGATCTATTACCATGCCGGTATCAGGGTCGGTTTCGCCTACAACGGTTACCTCGACGTCATAGTTATGACCATGACCGCTCGGATTGTTGCACTTATCATATATCCGCCGGTTTTCTTCATCGCTGAATTCCGGATTATGGAGACGATGCGCAGCACTGAACTGCGCACGCCGCGTGACATACGTAATCTTTTTCACTGTTTTCTCCCGCTATGTAAGTTCATCCAATAATTGTGACACTGCATCGACGTGTCCGTTTACCTTCACATTTGGAAATATGTGAGCGATCTTACCTTTTTCATCTATGACGTATGTGGTACGCTCGATTCCCATATACTCTTTCCCATACATGCTTTTCTTTTTCCAGACATTGTAGGATTTCAACACTTCTTTCTTTTCATCGCTCAATAACGGGAACTGCAGATCATATTTATCGGCGAATTTTTTATGCGAGGCTACACTGTCCGCACTGACACCAACGACGCTCACGCCCTTCTTCTTCAGTACTCCCAGATTTTCCTGAAAAGCGCAGGCTTCTTTTGTGCATCCCGAAGTATTATCTTTCGGATAGAAATAAAAAATAAGTTTTTTCCCTTTGAAATCTTTCAGGGATCTTGTTGTACCGCTTTGATCCGGTAAAGAAAAATCCGGTGCTTTGTCACCAACTTTTAATGCAGGCATTTGTTATTCCTTCGATATTTAATTTTTTATTCTGTTTAATACATGTCATTTCAGTGGAAAGGATGAATCAGAATCTTAAAGAGCTTTCCGGATTGCATCAATGTCAGGGAGTTCACCCGGGTTATCCGTAATCCATGCATAGGAAATGTTACCCTGCTCATCGATAACAAACACGGAACGTTTTGCGACTGAATATCCTTTAACGCCCCAGAAATCATCATGAAGTCCGCAGTATTTTTTCGATACTTCCCTTGTAAAATCGCTGAGGATGGGGAAGTTCAGTGAAGTATGCATCGCAAATCCGTGATTTGCGGCCGGACCGTCCACACTGATTCCGTAGACACTGCCGCCAAGGTCGTTGAATTGAGCTACATTATCCCTGAATATACACATTTCTTTTGTACAGACACCCGTGAAAGCACCCGGGAAAAATGCGAGGACTGTTTTTTTACCGAGTATATCGCTGAGGGTAACGGACTTTTTATCTGTATCATATAATAGAAAGTCGGGGGCTTTATCGCCTTTCTTTAGTGCCATATGTTCTTCTTCGGTTCCGGTTTTCAGTTTACGACTGCAATTTTCAGCACAACCTGAAACTGCACATTCCCGCTATCGCTTATACCGCCTCTGAACTCTATGACCTCAAACCATCTTAATTCTTTATATTTATCCTTGGCGCCCTTCACGGCGGTTTGAATTGCATCTTCATACGATTTTTCGGATACACCGACGATCTCGATTTTTTCGTAATATGTAGTCATGATATATTCCTATCTATATAAGTTATGGATTATTTATTATGTATAGCTATCACGCACACGTAGCTTATGCATTCTTCGGAATTTCATTATACGTGTCTTCAATTACTGACCAGTCGATATTCTTCAGAAAAGCATCTATGTACGCTCCGCGGTTTACCGCGTAGTCAATAAAATAGGCATGCTCATAGGTATCGAGTGCAAGAATAGCGGTTGCATTCCAGATCGGGAATGTGTTTTGAGCATCGCCAAGATAGTTGAACAAGGTTCCGGTATCGTGATCATACGCCAGCCATACCCAACCGCGTGCAGCCATTCCTGTTCCTTTAAGATCTGCGGCCCACGATTCGAAGCTGCCGAAGTTTTTTTCGATATCCGCGAGCAGTTGTCCGTTCGGTCTTCCGCCATTGCCACCGAGGTGGTCAAAGTAGATTTCGTGATTTTTCACACCGCCGATAGCAAAGGTTAGCTCGTGCTTTAAGACCCGAATATCGCTAAAAATTTGATTGCCTTTCCCGGGATCCGCCTGCTTGAGCAAACCGAGTATCTCGTTCGATTTGTTCACATACCCCTGATACAGCTTAAAATGTTCTTCCATTGTCTTACGTGAAATCCCCTCCATCCTGAGCGTCGATTCTTTTAATGGCTTTGATTCAAACCGATATTCGAGATTTGAACCGGTTGTGACCGGCGAGTCCGCTGCTATTACACTATTTACTGCAACGCCGCTTCCTGCAACGCCGAGCGATGCAACACCCAGCGCAGAGGTCTTAATAAAATCCCGTCGCCCATTATAATTTGACATAGTGTACCTCCTGAACTAGTTTATTGGATAGATAGATCAATACGCGTTCGATTTTATATAACGATTAGAGAAGGTATAAAATTCCATTTTTATCATGAGGAATGAGATATTCGATTTTGTCGACTAAAATATATCGTATAGCCGGAACAAAGTCAACCGGGACGAAAGAACCTCATCTCAGTATAAATACGAACCGTGATACAGGTGTAATAGACAGGGGATACACAATCCAGACACACCCACGAACATAAGGTTTTTGAATATTATAGGTATTTTTATTATATTTTACATTCCCCGGAGAGGTGGCAGAGCCTGGTTGAATGCGCCGCACTCGAAATGCGGTATACCCTTCGTGGTATCGGGGGTTCGAATCCCTCCCTCTCCGCGTAGTTCTAAAGCTCTCGTTTTCTCAAAAATTGATTCGTGAAACGAGA
>SLQE01000112.1 GCA_007131635.1 Bacteroidota bacterium
ATAACGACCGCCGTAACCGGTTGATTAAAATTATACGCGAACTCGGTCGATGCAGACGGGGAGAATGTATTACTATTGCTTGTAAGCGAGAAATTAACCGACAGCGGCCCGGTCCCCGCGCGATAGGAAGTACCCGCAGAATTGAATGAAACAAGTATTCTGCCGTTGCCGTCAAATTGTCCGGACGGGTAGGCCTGAATCGCAGCGGCATCGGAGGCAAGAATAATGTTGGTGTTATCGCTTGCGGATGAGATGTTCATCCATCGCTGCATGGCGTAGTGATTAATCCGGAAACCGCTCAGCTCGTCGTCGAATAACCGGACATGACCGAAAGGAATTTCATAATCAAGTACGGCACCCGGTATATCGAAATGATAAGCAAAATCCACCGCCTCCAATGCCGTGGGTGAGTGCTTATAATACCGGTTTAAAAAATCTATCCGCTTCACTTTATTATACAGAACTATTTCGGTCTCATACCAGCCGGAACCGGGAGCATCGCCGCGCATAACGACTCTACTGATAACGGCTCCGCTATCGTTCTCTGTAATCTCCATCCCGTAAGGCGGATGCGTGGAATTGTGAAGATACTGGTTGAATGCGCCGTTCTGCTTCGTCAATTCCTTCGATAAATCTTTATCGAATAAGCTTACAATCCCGCCCGAGGACTGATCGATTTCAATTATATAGTAATCGTTTTCGAGTCGCAGATGATCGTTCTTTTCCGGCCCGGGGAACGCCTGTTCGCGGGATTTTATATAAAACACGGCATACCCGACCGACGGGATGTCCTCCGCATGAAAAACCAGTGTATTGTCGGATAACACCTGAAAGTCTATGTTTGCGCCGGTAGATTCATCGACAATATCAAAATAACCGGCAGACGCGATAACGGGATCGTCAAAAGAGACATAGACCGCTTCGGACCTGCTCCAGGCCGTCGGATTAAAAACCACAACCGCCGGATATCCGTCTGTATGTATTTGTTCCGAGATTGTCTGCAACGCATTGTCCTTAATATCAACCGAAGTTTCAAACGCTGAGGTGATCCAACCCATTTTCCGGGTCCAGAATTCTCTGTTCCCCGCTGCATCGGTTGCACTTGCTACTCCGAGATTATGATCTTCGTATAACAGATTCTCAATATATGCTCTGCGGAGTTCATCATCAGGATAGGTATATCCTCTGATAGTCGCATCGGCGACCGCGGCAAACGTCTCGGCTTCCGGCAGTTTCATCTGCACGTCCCGCGATAGTTGAAATCCTCCGGCAGCCGAGGATGCAAAATGCCATGACCACCAGTTGGGGGCGTCACCCGAGTAAACAGGGATTTGATCTTCATACGTATCAGTTACATAATCGAAAAATTCGGAGACTGTTGCTATGGTAATTGTAGCGTTGTCGTGTTCATCGTTCCATCGCGCTGCGTTATGAAGTATTTCCAAACGGGGCGGGCCGTTATCACCCGTCGCAGCATTAATAAGGATGGCATCGTACGGATACCCTTCATCCTGCAGCCGCAGCAGCAACGACGTTAACCGCGATTTCATATTCGAATAACTGCCGTACATTTGATAGGCAATTATCCCTTCCAGATACGCCCATTGGTCGTGTATTGAACGCCACACGAGCGTACGGTCGCCGTTCTGAGCTTCCCAATTAAATAAGTATGGCAGGTTGGTTGTTTGAAAAAACTCCGATAAAAATGAATTCATTGCAACAGACAGATACGGGATATTGCTCCGGTTAAGAATTTGTGCAAGCGACCAGGTGAAACCGGGTGTATCGTTGATCAGCACCGTCCGTAACGGGATGTCGTACCGATGCTGCAGCTCTTTCGCATAGTATAGAGACCGGACAAGTTCCTCCGGGCCGCAGAGATCGGTCTGCAATCCGAAATGCATAGCGCCGATCTCGATATCACCCGATCGTACATATTCCATAAATTTTCCGATCTGCTCCGCCGGTCTTGATTCGATATACGTTTCGAGAGGCCAGGGAATTTCCACCGTCCATTTAAATCGGGTATTGGGATCCCTGTCCTGTGTTTGTTCGATATAGGAGATCACGTTGTCGAGATACTCGTGATGCTGCTGCAAAACTCTCGGCACGGTATCGGTATAACCGACATCGGTATGTGAAAACGGGATGGCAAATATCTTCCAGTCTCTGTCAAACTGTGCATTGGTTTCATGAGTGAAAGAATGCGCCAGTACGACAAGCAGGATAAGATACCGGATATTTCTAAAAACCGATAACAAGAGAGAACCTGTGAGTTGCACCGAAAATATCTCCGTACTTTACATAAGCGTAATCGAACCGCGTGTTTAATGTACCGATAGCGGGCGGTTGCAGACCGAATCCGAGCGTCATATTGCCTTGATCCATTCGAAAGCGATATCCGCTCCTGAAAACAAAGGTTTTGTACAATTCCATCTCAGCACCGACGTTATACCACTCGATATTATCGGTAGGATACACAAGATCGAAGGCGGTAGTAAGACGGTAATTCTCGTTGTGTATGATTTCATCGGCAGCGCTGAGCCGGAACACTAAAGGCATACGGAATGTCTGCCGGATAATTTTCATGTCCGGACCGAAATGCTGAAGACTGAAACCGAGACGAAGTTGTCTGAAACCGGTATAGTACAACGCCCCGACGTCAAACAGGATATTGTTAAACGAATCCATATCGAGCGTTTCCTGGATATATTTTGTTTGTACGCCTATCGTCAGCCG
>SLQE01000119.1 GCA_007131635.1 Bacteroidota bacterium
CAATGGTTTTGATCGCTTTTTTGAATCCTATCCCTCCGTATTCCCGATCAAAGGTTGTATCAATGGAATAGTAGTATATTCCATATTTATTCGGCTGTTTTTGCCCGGCTTTTTTGATGAACTCAAATTGTCCGAGACTTAATATTGGGCTTTCAAGATCCACACAGGGCACCGGCGGTATGAGTTCTTTCGGTGCGAATATATTCGGTTTTTTCCCGAGCGTATTCGACAGATCTGTTACAAATCCTTCACGTAGATAATCGAGCGGTGGGTTCGTGACCTGCGCAAAATCCTGATAGAAATAATCGAAGAATGATCTCGGTTCGGATGATAGTACCGCGAGCCGGGCAGTATCACCCATTGATCCGATCGGTTCTCTCCCGGTCGTTATCATCGGTATGAGAATTCTCTTGATATCTTCTTGAGTATATCCGAACACTCCCAGTTGTTCCATGGTAGGTTCCCGGGTAACCGGTTGTACGTAACCGAGTTTTTTTGTGCGGGCATCGAAATGAGCATTCCGGTTTTCTTTTGATGCAGCAGGATCGCGAAAATGGACACCACCGGAAACCAAATCGACCGAAACACCGGTGCCTCCCGATAAAGATCCTTTTTTGGTGACCTCGCGTTCATCGATTGAAAATGTGCCTGCTTCAGATGAGAGATAAAAATGATCTTCCGTCATAGTCCATCGGCAGGGTCGGAATCCGCTTCTGTCGAGGCGTGCGCCAATATAACGCCCGTCTGAATAGGTGATAAATGCCGGTCCGTCCCATGGTTCCATCGCCCTTCCCCAAAATTTATAAAAATGATTTTCCCCTATTGCGGGCGGAATCATTACCGCGAGGATATCTTCGAGATGGGGGTTGCTTGATCGATACATCAAAGCTTCCACCATCTCGTTGAGGCTTCCCGAGTCGCTCATATCGGTTCGGGTCAGCAGTTCGCCGCGCCGTAATCCGAGATATCTTTCACGTATTGCAGCCCAGCTACGGTTCCCGGGTATCGTATTGATCTCGCCGTTATGTCCGATTATTCGGAACGGCTGGACTTTATCCCATGCGGTTCGTGTATTTGTACTGAACCTGCGGTGGAATAAACAAAATCTTGTCTTATATCCGGGCTCCGTTAAATCCGGATAAAAGAGGTCAAGTGCATTCGCTCGTACTAGTGCTTTATATATAATCGTTTTTCCGGAGAGGGAAGAGAAAAAGAAATTACTTCTTAAATCGGCTTCCCATCGGATCACGCGCGCGTATTGTTTTGCGGTATATAATAGTTTCTCAAAGGAATCGTCGGTACGGCAATGGCTCGGCCGTTCGATAATTGCCTGCAGTATCATTGGCATTGTCGCGAGGGCATCAGGACCCAGAACACCGGTATCGACCGGTACATTCCGGTAATCAAGAATGTTCAACCCGAAAAAATTAAATACCTCTTCAAATATAGCAAGGCAGCGCCGACGAAGTTCGGCATTGCGCGTAATAAACATCATGCCGATTGCAATGGAATTTCTTTCATATCCAAGAAATTCAAATGGAATATCGGTCATTATCCCGGCACCGTCTCCGGTTATCTGATCCGCGCTGCAAGCTCCGCGGTGTTCAACGCAGGAAAGCGCGTTAAGTCCCTGGCGAAGATGATTGTATGAATATTCATTTCTTAAACTTGCGACAAACCCTACGCCGCAGCTCCCTTTCTCTTTAGTTCTCATAGAGGACTCCACTCCGGTAAAGTATGGACAAACTTTTAATTTACCATAAATTAAACAAATGTCAACAGGTAAAAATATAGTTTCATGCTCTGTTTGCCAACTTGCACTTTCGTTTCCTATTCCCTATAATTATAGATATATGAAACTGTTTTCTTTATTTACATCTCAATATTATAAGCCAACGTGGATATATGCGGTTGACAGTCATCTGTGGAGGATTTTGTTTTCGCACGGTGATCTTGTTGCCGGTGAACACCGCGATAATGATAAAAAACAAGTAACGTTTTTCTGTATCGATAGCCGGAGCGGGGAAGAGAAATGGAACATACGGAAAGCGGAGGAAGGATGGTGGACAACCACCGAAGGAGTCTACGGTAATAAACTCTATCTCCACGCCTTCGCGAAACCGGATCTGCCGCAACCTAAACATGTAACCTCAATAGATATGAAAAACGGCAGCGTTTTATGGGATCACCCCGACCTGACTTTTCTCTATGTGAAAGATGATATGGTGGTGGTCGAAAGAAAAGAATTTGAGATAACCCGGTATCACCGACTCGACACGGAAACGGGAAAAATTCTTGACACAATATATGATCGTCATATCATCGATGACGAACTCTCAGAGGCAAGAGCGAATGACCCGCACACACTTTTAATGTTTCCCGACGTTTATAATCCCGGATTACAGGATCATGAGCTGTTCACGCGCATCGTAAGCGAAAAACAAACCCGGGAACGAATTCTCGATCCTATCGAAGTTATGCAATTCGGAGATAATCTTATCGTGTGTTATCACAGAGTGAAAGATGAGAGATCGGAGGGCAGTCCCGTCCTTGTTCATGAACTATGCATTCATAATAAAGCAAACCTAAAGGAAGTATACAGTGATGTATTAATGGATAATGCTTCCGCACCGGTACCCGATGGTTTTTTTATTCGGGAGAACGTATTATATTACATCAGAAATAGAAACCAATTGGTAGCCATTACTCTCCGGGATACACTATGATTATTA
>SLQE01000333.1 GCA_007131635.1 Bacteroidota bacterium
AGATATATCTCGTTATCTCGCTTGCCCTCGAACCATCGGAGGCTTTTGTACCAGAAGAAAAGACTTCCGAAGTCTCTCCATTTTTTGTTAAAAAACCCGGTATCTGAATGTGTAAGGGTTTCTTTATGAACTCCGAAAGACTTCAGAAGTCTGAGACAGCCGGCAGCGACAGAACAGGGTGTATTTGAGGACGTTGACAGGGATCATACCCGGTATCATCGGATTAGCCATTATCCCCCTTGTTGGTTCCCGGCCGATGATGGGTTTGACCGGCCTTCAACCCGGGGCGTTATTCGCTGCGCTCACGTTGCCCCGGGCTGTGTGATTGCGCCCCTTCAGGGCAGGTTAAAATATCGCCCCGTAGGGATCCCAATGGGAAACACCGAATATCGCCCCGTGAGGGATCCCATCGGGAAATGTCGAATTTTTCTTTAAGAGATAAAACTGGATTCAACTACATTGCCGTCTGCTTTAGCTGACGGATTGAAAAGCTTGCCAAAAACCAATCCCGAGCGATACTCTCTGAAAATAGTAAATCGTTTGTCGAGGGATTCCAGATAAGAGTTGTTTACGCTATATGGCAAGGCTATATCCGTAAAGGCAAAATCGTAGATTCAAGCCGGGATGGCAGGAGCATTTGGGGTAACAGGCGGCGTGGGATAATCCCGGTAAAACGGCATCGTTATGCGCCGCCTATTGATTAAGAACCGACCTGTCATCCCGAGCCACTAATTTTGCCCCAAAAGCGGGGCAACACCATTGAATAGGTGACAGTCCAAAAAGTCCCCTCTCGCCCCAAAGGGATGGCTATGCCAAGGGTTGTTCCCATTCTGAGGACTTACCAGTAAAAAAAATCCAAATCATTGACTTGTACATTAGTAAGGCTCATCTGTTCCCCGCGAAGCGAGATCCCTCCACTCCATCCCGACGAAAATACACCGTCGGGATTCCGGTCGGGATGACAAGGGCACTTTGTACAACCAGGCGGCGCGGATAAATCCCGGCATACCGAATTCTGTATGCGCCGCCTCTTGATTAAAACCCGCACTGTCATCCCGCCTGTCCCTACGGGAAACAGCCCCGCGCAAAAAATGTAGTTTTGATGTGTGATTTTCATTCGCGGGGCGCGTTGCCCCGCAGGGATGGCTATGCCAAGGGATATCGCTACGCGTGCAAAAGATGAGCCATTTACCGATGACTATCACTGAAAAACGAAGGATCGAACCACCTTTTGCTTCGTACGATGGAGTTATCTGACGAGTTGTCCCCTGGAAATTTTTGTTTATACCATATGGCAATGTGTGTATCCGTAAAGGCAAAATCATCGATTCCAACCCAATAACACGGTTTTTGTAAAGTCTGTCATTGGTAGCCACTAATTTTGCCCAAAAGCGGGGCAACACCATTGAATAGGTGACAGTCAAGAGTACCCTCTCACTCGTTTTGTAAGGGTTTCTTTATGAACTCCGAAAGACTTCGGAAGTCTGGGACAGCCAGCATCGACTGATCAGGGTTCCTTTGATGGCGTTGACTGGGGTCACTCTACGCATCATCGGAATAACCATTATTCCTCTTGTTGGTTCCCGGCCGATGATGAGTTTGTCTGGCCTTCAACCCGGGGCGTTATTCGCTGCGCTCATGTTGCCCCGGGCTGTGTGGTCGAATAAATGGCCGCAGTTTTAGTTAAGGATTTGTTTATGCTACATGGCAAAGGGTGTGTAAGTGAAAGCAAAAATCGTCGATTCAAACCGGAAGACAGCATTTCCTGGTAATCTGTCACCGGTAGCACGTTATGTGCGGCAGCTCTGCCCCCGGGTTACGCTGCGCCGCCATGCGTTACATGGACATGGTTCAAGTTTTACAATCGCTGCCGGATTGACTGTATCAATTGCTCCACCTGCCGGTTTCCGGGGAAAATTTCATTCAGATATTCTGCCTGTTCAAGGGCTTTTGCAAACTGTTCCTGTTGCATATATAGAGTAATGAGGCCATACCTATAGTCGCCGTTACCGGGCTCAAGCCCGATCGCAGTTGTATAGGCTTTTTCAGCTTCATCAGGCTCACCTACGGTTTGATGGGCAATCGCAAGATTGTAAAAGAGGCGGGAATACTCAGGCATCCTGTGTGCTGCGTCCCGGAACCATTGAATAGCTTCCGGCATACGATTCATTTCTGCCATCAGCAGGCCAAGAGAATAGTACGCATCCCCAAATTCCGGATCCAGTTCTGTAACGATTTTGAGGTGAAATTCTGCTTCTTCATTCAAACCGAGCCGGTTCAGCACATAGGCCAGATTGATTCTTGCCGGTGTAAAGTAAGGATCCCGGCTGGCTGCATTGCGGTATGCTTCCATCGCTCTCTGGAGATCACCTTGCTGTTCGTACATCTGTCCACGGCTCATTTGTCCCTGTGGAAAATATGCATTTACATCCAGGTAGGTTACATACTCCTGAAGTGCATTGGTAAAGTGTTCCCGGAGTCGGCTCGTAATTTCATAAGGTGAAAAACCGGCATTATATCGGGCAGCAGCAATCCTGTTGGCGCGATATTCATCGTCAAGCGCATTCTGAGACAAACGGTGCTGCACCTCATCCGGCAGATTTTCCAGAGCCCGTATTGCGCTGTTACGGATTAATCCAGACTCCGATTTCATTGCTTCTTCAATAATTGCTGCAGTATCCTCATTCGGAAACCTGCCGGTATACCATACCGCAATAGCCCGAATC
>SLQE01000054.1 GCA_007131635.1 Bacteroidota bacterium
ATTTCAATTCACATCGTTACAAATAAAAATAAAAGGAGGTACTATGAGGCACATTGGTATTTTTCCCCTGGCGGTGGTGTGCTTGTTGTTGTTGGCAGGAAATACCACGTACACTCAACAAGCTGATACACTTTTTTACGGTGATACACCGGTTCTGCATGAAAATCCATTCGGCGCGGGATACATCGCCGGCACGAATGAGTACGGCGATATCGGTAAATATCAGCGGTTTGATTTTGACAATGACATCCACCTTCTCGGTGCAAAGTTATTTTTCGGTTATATGAGTATCGTCGGAGATCCCGACATCATGAATATCGTGGTGCGGGAAGTAGAATCCGACGGAAGTCCGGGAGAAGTTCTTGCATCGAAAGAAATTACAACGGATTTGATCACCGTTGGTACGGATGGTAATTATGTAGAATTTGATGAACCTGTTCAACTTTCAGGCTCTGATTTTGAAACAGCCAGTCTGTTTATCGGTTTCGAATGGGCAGAGACCACCGATGATACCTTTGCCGTTTATGCCGATGAGGATGGCGAAGGAAACGGTGCACACAGAGCGTGGGAAAGATTCGACGACGGTTCATTTAATGACTTCTCAACACAGCTAAATCCTACATTCTCCTGGGATTTAGATGCCGATTTATGGATCGCTGCGATCTATTCTACGACACCGGGCGCACGCTTGCAGGTTATCCATAATGCCGCCGATCCGGCCGCTGCTTTGGTTGATATATATGTCAACGGTGACCAGCTGCTCACGGATTTTGGTTTTCGCCAGGCAACACCATTCATCGATGTTCCGGCTGAAGTTGAGCTGACAATTGAAGTCATGCCGGCAGGCGGAGCCGAAGCAGTCGGTGTGTTTCCCGTAACGCTTGTAGACGGCGGGGCGTACATTGCAATTGCAAACGGTGTCCTCGATGCGGATGGTTTTGCTCCGAATCCCAATGAATTAGACATAGAATTTACGTTATTTTTAAAAGACAATGCGCAGGAAGAATCGACCGATCCGAATGAAGTACAATTCATCGTCGTTCACGGGTCGACAGATGCTCCCGCCGTTGATGTAGCGGCACGCGGTGTTGCAACACTCGTTGAAGATGCAGCATACGGTGCGATTACCGATTATATCGGTGTGCCGGCCGACAGGTATATACTCGATATTATTCCGGCAGGCGGTGAAGTTCCGGTAGCATCTTTTGTGACTAATTTAAGTAATCTTGCGGGTGGAGCCGCTACTGTATTGGCTTCGGGATTTTTATCACCGGAAGATAACCCGGATGGCGAGGCGTTCGGACTGATCGCAGTGCTTGCAGACGGAACAGTCATCGAGCTTCCGGCATTTGTCGATGTCTCTACGGTCGCAGAACTTCGGGCGGGACGAAGAGACGGAACGGTCTATCACCTCACCAGAGAGGCGATACTAACCTTCCAACAGAGTTTCAGGAATAATAAATTTATTCAGGATACAACCGCGGGTATCTTAATAGACGATAATGCCGGCATTATAACCACCGCATTTGATATATATGATGGTATCACAGGATTGACGGGAACAGTCAGTGTATTCGGTAATATGGTTCAGTTTGTACCTGTTGAGGATCCCGGCGACGCAACATCATCCGATAATGAAGTAATTCCCGTCGTACTTACGATGGAAGAGTTTCGTGATGATTTCATGGATTACCAGTCAATGCTCGTAAGACTTGAGAATGTCTCCTTCGTTGACTCCGGTACCTTTTCAAACGGTCAGGTGTACACAATCACCGATGGTACTCTCGATGGTCTCTTCCGGACGACATTCTTCGGGGTAGATTACATAAATGACCCCATACCACACGCAAACTTAAACATTTCGGGTATACTGAATTCACGGTCCGAAGGTGACTTCATCACCGCCCGGAACTGGAATGACTTCGAGTTATTCTATAACGTTACCTTTAATGTCGATATGAGTTATGCGGACGCATTTAACCCGGAAACAGATGATATTTATATGAGCGGTTCTTTAGCCGGCTGGCCGCAGCCCGGTACCGATCCCTCACTGAAAATGGAACCAAGCGAGTCGGACTCTATGGTCTATACCCTTACACTTGGTCTGGAAGAAGGGGATTATCAATATAAATACTTCCGCGTAATAAATGACCAACCAAGCTGGGATAACGGTGAATGGCCGGGTGATCCGAATCGTGACGTCACGATCACCGATCATACAATTGTAAACGATATGTGGTCAATACTATCGCCGGCACGTCTTCAGATCATACATAACGCAGCAGACCCTGCAGCGGCGGCTGTCGATGTGTACGTGAATGACGACATTTTACTCTCCGGCTTTGGTTTCCGCGAAGCAACTCCATTTATCAATTTTCCTCCGGGTGTTGAGTTAACAATCGATATCAAACCCGAAGGAGGCGAAGAAGCAGTCGGGACATTCCCGGTTACGCTTGCTGAAGGCGGAACTTATATTGCCATCGCCAACGGTGTTCTCGATACAGTTGATTTTGCACCCAATCCCGATGAGCTGGATATCAACTTCACTTTATTCTTAAAGGATAATGCACAGGAAGAATCCACCGAGGCAGATGAAGTTCAGTTTATCGTGGTCCATGGTTCAACAGATGCACCTACGGTCGATGTCGCTGCACGCGGTGTCGGATTACTGGTTGAAGGAGCAGCGTATGGTGCAATGACCGATTATATTGGTGTACCGGCGG
>SLQE01000192.1 GCA_007131635.1 Bacteroidota bacterium
ACCTCGGGAAGAATGACTGCAGAACCGAAATGCAACACAACGCCTCCTCCTTTCAATCCGGCAACAACTTCGGTAAATATCCGGAAGTCCCGGAACGATAATTCTCCGGTGGCGGCACCGTTCATGGTGGGTTGCTGGTGAACGATATCGGTACCGATAGCCGCGTGTACCGTCACAGGAATATTTGCCGATATACCGGCCGCGAGTATGCTGAAGTCGAGATTCGGTGCATCTCTTTTTATAAGGGCCTCACCGAGTGCTTCGCCGTACCCTGCATCGGATTCGTGAAATGTTTGTGTTAATGTCCCGTTAATGAACTCCCCGGTTTCAGTCCACATACCAAACGATCCGTCAGATATATTGTCTGCGACATCCTCCGATGTCACTCCCCACATTGCCGTTTCAACGTCGTGAATAGCCGCGGCGCTGTTCATCGCGACGGCGGTTACGATATTTTGTTTCACTAAATCGATTATGATCGGTGAACAGCCGACCTTAATGACATGCGCACCCATCATCACGATAACGGGTTTTTTGTTTTTTCGCGCATCGATAACGTGCTGCACCACGTGCTTTAAATCTTTCGCAACAAGAATCGACGGGATAGAATCGAGGAATTGAGAAAAAGAGTGTTGAGCGGGGTCATACAACGTTGCAAAGTCGCGAACACCTACTTTACTCTTTCGCTCCTTTATGGAAGTCGTGCGTACCCCGGAGAGATCAATCCTTTTGAATCGCGTCATATATTATTGCACCCGGGCCCGGATAGCGTCGCGTAATCCTGAATACCGTGTCAATTCGGCGGTAATCGATCCGATCGGAACACGGGTTCTCATTCTTACCGGGACACGCAATTCATCATCGGTGAGCCAGATGTAAATTGCACCCTCGTGCTTAAATAAACCTCCTTCTTTAATAAGCGGTTCAATCATAATCGTATTATATGTACCTGTTTTACCCTCGATAATCTCCCTGCCGTGAAACAGGACATCAAGTACATAGGTTGAATCCCTGTGAAAGTTTTCAAGAGAGATCCTGTCCCCCGTTTCGAAATCACTGAAATCGACCGTTCGCACATAATAGAATGCCGATACCATATCATGCACATAATCGGGAATTTCGTACTCACCCTTGTTGGTGATTGCTCTGTTATTCAGATGATCGAATTCAATATCCGTCTCGCGCCGATAGCCACCCTCACGGATCCGTTCGGTAAATCTCCAGGGAAACAAACCATGTTTATCAATATGCGTCTCCCACAGATCTTCGACTCTATATACCCAGGTAAACGGAGATACGGAACGCGCAGTGAGCTGCACTCTGTACGTATCCCGCCCATTCACATTCGATAGCTCGGGTATACTCATAACCCCTTCACCCGCTTTGATGATTCCATAGGTCAGATCGAAGACCAGTCGTTCTCCTGCAATAAAAGCATTGTTCGGTAGTTGCCGGAACGCTGGTTCCGGTGATTTCTGCCCGGATGAGGAACCGTTATCTTCAAATCCGGCCGGCAACCCCCCGAAAAAAAGAGTCAATATCAATGGAACAAAAACAAGCACGATTTCACCTTCCCTGCAATACTTTGTTTAAATTTCTATTTATTCTTTTGTTCCCTGTATAAACCTGACGCTTCATTCTTACCTATTGTTCCGAACATTAATTCGTTTTAAACTTTTAATATACAAGGATTTGAGATTGGAATCAATAAAAAAGGGCATTCCAGATATCATGAGCGATATTCCGGACATGCCCTCGAAGACTTAGTCTCGGGTTATTCTGTTTACGGGAATATACCCAAATCCAGATACGATTGTGCAATTTTATTGATCGAATTGATAAACGCCGCGGTTCGTTGCGTTATTTTCTTATCATGTTTTGTCCAGGTTTTGTGTGTTTCACGATAGGCAAGTATCATGGTATCTTCAAGACCTGAATCAACCAGATCCCCCTCATCCGGACCGCGTGCTATACTTTTTACGATCTCATCAGAGAACCTGATTCCCGACGTTGCCTCTATTGCCTGTAACAGTTGCTGGTTGGTTGACTCGGTGAAACGACGTCCCAGCCGTCCAAAGCGTACGTGCGACAGGTTTTTAAGCCATTCAAAATAGGATACAACGACACCGCCTGCATTACAGTATATATCAGGAATGATGAGCACACCTTTTTTCGTGAGGATATCTTCGGCATCGGGCGTTGTCGGTCCGTTTGCTCCTTCTGCGATAATTTTTGTATTTATTCTTTCTGCGTTCAGATGTGTAATTTGATTTTCAAGTGCACAGGGGACCAGAATATCACATTCGATTTCCAGAGCTTTGGTCGGATCTTCGATAAACTTTGCGTTGGGATAATCTTTCAGTGATCCGGTTGTCCTTCGGTAGGTCATAACATCTTCCAGATCCATCCCATCGGGATTGTAGAGCCCGCCTTCTATTTCGATCAGACCGATCATTTTAACGCCGTCTTCATACAAATATTTTGCTGCGTGATACCCGACGTTCCCCAGTCCCTGTACCACGGCAGTTTTCCCTTCGAGTCCAGTGGTAAGACCGAGTTTTTTCATATCTTCTTCTATTTTACACGCTTCGCGGCATGCAAAATAAACTCCACGGCCCGTGGCTTCCTTGCGCCCCTGTATACCGTGCTGACTCAGCGGCTTGCCGGTCACACAGGCGGCGGCATCGACGGCACCGGGGTGAAACGCCTGATAGGTATCTGCGACCCAGGCCATTTCCCGTGCGCTTGTACCGTAATCGGGAGCGGGCACATCGATACCGGGACCGATAAAATTCTTGTGGATGAGCTCCGCTGTAAACCGCCGGGTGATTGTCTCAAGCTGCTCGACAGAATAGTTTGCGGTATTTATCTTGACACCGCCTTTTGCGCCGCCGAACGGTATCGAAACAACCGCGCACTTATATGTCATCAAAGCCGCCATCGCCATGACCTCGTCTGCATGAACATTATCGGCATACCGAAATCCGCCTTTTGTCGGCAACTTATGATGACTGTGTTCAACACGCCATGCCTGAATGACTTCGTATTCTCCCTTCGATTTCCGGATCGGATAAGTGAAGTGATAGACACTGTTGCATGTATTAATTTGTTCGAGTAGTCCCTTGGGATGATCCGTGAGTTTCGCAGCATTCCAATAATTACGGGACACACTTGTAAAAAAACTGGGAATCGTAGAATTTGATGTATTTTTATTATCTTTCATAAGATTTTCCTGCTTTGTATGTATTTTTTTGAGAGGTTTTTGCCATTTGGGATAATTCGATACCTTATAATATAAAGAACGGTAGGTATATGGTCAATATATGAAATTTTATACAGTAATACAATTGAAGACAGTTGGGTATTTTTTTACTGTATTTTTTTAGCGCTACGGTCAGTGAGATATGATTCAACGATATCAATCAGTGTTATAGCTTCAATTCGCCAATGATTTGCCTCAAATATGCATTCCCCGGCTTTAAACACCAAGACCTGTGGTGATTCGTGTTTTTTTCCCGATAACCCGGTCGCCATATTACTGGCGTTGCGGTGTGAGACTACATCAATTCTGGCGGCAGGAATATCGGGATATTTATTAAAAAACGCCGTTAGACGATGCAGCGCATTTTCCGTTTGACGGCAGCTCCCTGCTTTAAAGATAACTGCACGAGCGTTTTGCTTCACAAAGTTTTCCACGTCTTCCTGTGTTGTTAATGCGATCATGCTATAAGTTGATATGTTAATAGATTTTGTATACTTTTCAGATACTACAATATAAATATTTTTATTCACTATGAGAAATAATAATTGTTTATGATCTCCATCCTGCAAAAATTACACACATCTATCCTTATCGTTTTTTTTATTTTCGCCGCAGTTGCATCCGAAACTTTGAGAGGGTCGGAAAAAGACGCGCTTTTCTGGAGAATCGAATCCGAAACTGCGACCGTGTATCTGCTCGGCTCAATTCATCTGGCAAGTGACGATTTATATCCCCTTCCCTTTCACATTGAAAACGCATTTAACAAGAGCGATTATCTTGTCGTTGAAGTCGATATAACAAACATCGACCAGAATGAGATTTTACAGCTCATTGCAAAGCACGGGCAACTGGATAACGGCCGGATTCTCAGCACGGTCATACCGCAATCGACATATGAGGCAGTAAAGAATGAATTTTCAGAATACGGAATTAACATACTGCAGTTCGAGCGGGTGAATCCCTGGGTGGTTGCGATAACATTATCGCAGTTACAAATGATGAAGTTCGGCTTTCGGCCCGAATACGGAGTCGATCTGTATTTCTTAAGCGATGCGCGCGATAAGATGGAAATCATCGAACTCGAAACCGGCACCGATCAGATATCGATATTCAGCGACTTAAATATGGATATCCAGATATTATTGCTCGAAGATTTTCTGTACGACCTCACACAGCCGAAAGAAAGAATACTCGCATTATTTGATGCCTATAAACGTTGGGATGCGGCATGGATACGCGATTTTATTTTTGAAAGCGTCGAAAATCATCCGGAGCTGAAGCCGCTATACAGAAACCTTCTCGATGAACGAAATGTAAAAATGGCAGCCAGTATAGATTCTTTTTTAAAAAATCAAGGAACATACTTTGTGGTAGTTGGCGCGGGACATTTATTTGGCGAAATGGGCATAATAGAGTTGCTGAGGAAGAAAGGGTATACCCCCATGGTGCCATAGCTTACTTTTCTACATCATAGTCTCTCTCACGACCTTCCCTGACCGCAGTCAATATATCATCCAGTGAAACATTTGTTTTTACACCCTTTACATCAAGGGGAGATTTCCTCTTTGATTTTTCGGGTGTAATTATGAAGGTCTGTCCATCCTTCCTGCGTATTTTTACTTCGCCTTTTTCCAAAGCTTCATTTAAGACATAAGATAGATTTTGTCTTGCTTTTGAGTATGTGTATACATTCATTGGTCTACCTCGATGATTTTTGTTCCAATTATTTTAGCTATTCTTTTCATTGATTTGTCCAATGTAAGTAATGGATGATTGTGTTTCATCGCACATTCAATTATGTAAGCATCATATGCGTAGATATTATATCGATCAGCCAACTCGATTGCTGCTACCAAATCCGAATCGACAAACTCTATATCAATATTCCTATAGGCTTTAATAGCTTCAACTGCAACGTGACGAGTGATAAGTTTCCTCTTCAGCAATGCAGACAAACTATTTCCGATTTCCCACTCAACCGACGGTGGACAAACGGTAACCTTATGCTCGGTCAGTTTTATTAAAGAATTTTTCGTCGGTTCTTCAAGAATAATTGCTATTATTACAGATGTATCAATAACTATTTTCATATAAATTATCGTAGTTGTACAATTGTACTGTTCAATTTAGGAAATTTCTGGTCAAAAAACAAAAAACCCCGCTCGAAGCGGGGTTTCCTTAAGGCACCGATAAAAAACCTAACTACTCATACCGCAGCGACTCAACCGGATCGACGCCTGCCGCTTTTCGTGCCGGGAACACGCCGGCTATAAAACCGATCATAGTAAGTATACCGACGGTCATCAACATCGTAAACTCCGATAACACGGGTGCTCCGAAGAACTGCCATGCACCTTCATCCAATCCCAACGATCGCACTCCGAATATCACCGAAGCCGAGAAAGCAAGACCAATCCCTCCGCCGAGTAACGCGAGAAATACGGCTTCAAAGATGAATTGCGACGTAATGTGCCATCTTCTGGCGCCGACGGCTTTCTTTATCCCGATCTCGCGTGTACGCTCTTTCACCGCAACATACATAATATTCGCGACACCTACCCCCGCAATCATCAGGGTAAAAAATCCGACGGTAAAAAGAAAAATTGCAACGCCCAAACCGACCCGGCGGCTTATTTGCTCCGCTTCAATAAAATCCCAGATCTGCAGCGCGCGTTCATCGGTTGGATCGAACTTATATTTCGCACCCAGAATACGTGCCAATTCATCTTTGACTATTTCCTGATTCATAGGATCGGTCGGACGAATGAGCAGCGAATGCACCGTACGACTGCCGTACATTGTCCGGAACGTCGTATGTGGAATAATGGCGCGGTCGGCGTCCGGACCGTTACTCATGGACGTTTGAAACTTTTCCTGCATCACGCCGACAACGGTAAACGGAACGTGATCGATAAAAACGTTTTTGCCGACCGGATCGACGTCCGGGAAGAGCCGCTTCGCTATGTTATCACCGAGAAAAACAACGCGCCGCTGCTCACTGACATCCCGTACGTTGAGGAATCTGCCGCCTGCAACGGCGAACATGGAGCGCATTGCGGAAAAATCGGGATTTACGCCTTCACCGTACGTCGTCGTCGATGCATACTCCGACCGAAGATGCATCCCCCATCTTCCATATTGCGGACTGATCATCTCTATTTGCGGAATACTCCTGGCGAGCATATCCACATCTTCTTCGGTAAACCGCACCGGTCTTCCGATATTAAGGCCCTCGTAGGTTTTGCTCGTCTGCCCTCCGTATACGATCATCATCTGATTCCCTGCGTTCAGCATCCCCTCAAGCATACGGTCGCCGAGTCCTTCACCGAACGAGAGCAATAACACGACGGCAATTGTTCCCCATGTTATCGCGATCACCGTGAGAAACGTGCGTAATTTCTGCTTCCGTATATCCTGAAGAAACTCTCTGATGAGTATGAGCAACATGTTATTTTCGCTTTCCTGTATGATGAAGAAAGATCACTGTTGGTTTTCAGATTAACTCCGTAAACATTCCACCACATCGAGCCGCGAAGCACGCCGCGCAGGCAGCAATCCGGCTGCCAGCCCGACACAGGCGAGCACCGCAAATGCACCGAGACCGACCGCGGGTGTAAATTGAGGGGTTCCCACGTACTCACTGATCGGTATGTATTGCATCGCCTGGACAATCGCCCACCCGATCATATAACCGAGCACTCCTCCGATTGCTACCACAAAAAAGGTTTCCGCAAAAAATTGTGTCATAATGTTCCATCGCCTGGCACCTACCGAACGGCGGATACCGATCTCGGGCATCCGCTCCTGTACGACCACGAACATTATATTTGCAACTCCTATGCCCCCCACCGCGAGCGTGAAGGCACCGATCATTCCCATAAACAAGTTCATACCGAGGAAAAAATAGACCGAAAATTTCCAGAACTCGTTTGTATCCCATATCGTAACCGCATCCATATCGGAGGCATCGAATTTATATTTCCTGCTCAATACCTGACGGACCTGTGTGTGGACCTCTTCAAATACCCGCGGATCGACCGGTGTATATATTATATTGTTAATGCGTTCGGTTCCGTACAACGCGGAGAATGTCGTCGCCGGTATAAACGTCCTGTCCTGGTCGCGTGCTGAATATGATGAGTTCTGCTGTTTCGGTTCCATCACGCCGATGACCATGAATGGTATGCCGTTAATACTGACATATTTCCCCACGGCATCATCGCCGTTGAACAGAATTTCATGCACCTTATCGCCCAGAAAAATAACCCGCCGGCGTTGCTCTATATCGATTTCGTTTAACCACCGCCCTCCCTCCTGCGGGAATATATTTCGCATATCCCCGTAGTTGGGATAGACACCCCCGATATTGAGTGAGTTTAAACGATCGCCATAGCGAATTTCCTGACCCCACCGGGAATATTCGGGACCGATCTCATGGATGTCCGGTATCTGCTTCTGGAGAAGCCACGCGTCGGATTCACGCAACTGAATACGCCTGCCGATACCGTACCCCTGATGTGCTTTGGATGTCGTTCCAGGCCAGACTATCACGATCTCGTCTCCCATGCCGCGCATACTGTATATGATCTGGTCTCTGAATCCCATACTGAAGGCAAGCAGAACGATGATCGTTGCGGTACCCCACATAATGCCGAAAACGGTAAGTGCCGTACGCAGTTTCTGCTGCCTGAGGTCACGCGTAAATTCAGTAAGTAATGAAAAGATTGACATTATCTGATCTGCTCTTTTATTCTTTGGCTATTTCCTAAATCTGTTCATCCGACTCGCCGTTTACCGGACCGTTAATCGCTGAACAGGTTTCTCAAGGACAATATCACCTTCGGAAAGGCCTTCCTTCACTTCAATATTTATTGCATCGCTCAATCCGGTTTTAATCTCTACCTGCTTGCGGCCGCCCGCGCCATCGGAAATCTCGACGAAGGTTTCCCCGTTCTTGAAAGTAACGACCCGCTCGGGCAAAAGCAGTATATCCGATTTACGGGTGATAATTATATCTGCATTGGCTGAGTATCCGGCACGTAATGTCACCGTGGGGTTATCGTCGATGGCTATCTCAACCGAAAACACAGTGGCGTTATCCTGCCGGTGCGCTTTCAGTGAAATTAATGACAATGTCCCTGTGACCTCCGCATCGGGTAATGCACCCACTTTTATTTCAACCGGCATACCTTCACTCAGTTTGCCGACGTCTATCTCATCGACGTTTCCTTTAAAGATAAGATTTTCCATAGATGCCATTGTCATAAGTGCCGTCCCCGCCTGAAACGAAGTTAACGGGACGACCGGGTCACCGATATCAACCATCTTTTCAAGAATGAAACCGGTGATAGGTGCTTTTATCAGACTTTCGATTTTTGTATTCCCGATAGTCACACGTCCGGATTCCAGGAGCTCAAGATGTTCACGCCGCATCTGCAGACGGATAGTCGCATCGCTATGGCGTTTTGCCAGCTCTTCATATTCGCGGTCCGAAATCAAACCCCGATCCCGCAGCTGCCGGTTTCGGTTCATGTCTCTGGCGACATTTTCGAGCTCCACCTCAGCGAGTTCCACGTTGCGTTTCGCTTCGGCAAGTTCAAGCGGTGTCGGATCGGGTCGAATTTCGATTATCGGATCACCATATCGGACGAATGTACCGGGTTCAGCATAGATTTTGCTCACGACACCTGATATTTTGGATTTTACCTGAATTTCGTTCTGCGGTTGGATAGTACCTACAGCGAGAGCTTTTTCAACTATCGTTCCCTTTTCGACCGTTACCGTTCGTTCGGTACTCTGATCGCTGTTCGACGAACCGGACAAAAAGAATACAACTACTATCGCGATGACAATCACACCGGCGATACCGAATACTATTTTTTTTCGTTTCATGAAAGTGCCTTTTAGTAGATACGACTGCAGGAGTTTTTTATTCGGTATACGGGGAGAGATACAAAAAGTTGCGGTTCTACATGTCAATTTAGAGGATTGAATACACTTCGAAAAGTAATCTACCGCCAACGGTCATCGAGACGGTATAATCCTTCTTCGCGGGCTGCGTTTATCACATCGTTATACTCTTTCCTTGTGACCGAACGGTTGATTTTGCCGTATTTATGGGGTGTTCCGGGCACTTGACCCGCGGGATGATACTGATCCATAATGTTGATGAAGGTATCTTTCGATAATTCACGTGCGATAAATTTCAAAATTTCACGCGAATTTGCGGCATTATCCGGCATAACCAGATGCCGTACCAATACTCCCCGCAAAGCCAAACCCCCGGCATCGATTTTTAGAGGACCAACCTGCCGGTGCATTTCTTTAAGGGCAATGCGGGCGACGTCCGGATAATCTTCCGCCGCCATATAGAGCTTTGAGAACTCCCTGTCCCAGAACTTAAAATCGGGCATATACATATCGACGATACCATCCATGAGCTTCAGGGAATGCATAGAATCATAGCCACTCGTGTTATAGACAATCGGGATGCGTAACCCCATTTCAACGGCAATAGGTATCGATTCCATTATTTGAGGCACAACGTGTTCGGGCGTAACAAAATTGATATTATGACATCCTCGTTGCTGAAGCGAGATCATGATATGTGCAAGATCTTTTGCAGTCACACTTTCACCGCTCCCCTGCCAGGAAATATCGTAATTCTGACAGAAGACACATTTCAGATTACAAAATGAAAAAAATATTGTTCCGGAACCTCTCCATCCCCGCAGACAATCCTCTTCGCCGAAGTGCGGACTTGCACTGCTGATCATAGCGTACCGGCCTATCCGGCATACTCCGTGCTCATCTGCCATTCGGTTTACACGACAGTCGCGCGGACATACCTCACAACTTCTTAAAACCTTATATGCTTCTTCTACCCTATCGGAGAATATCGATCTGTCAGTTTCATATAACTTCAAATATGCAGGCGTGAAGCTGTCTCTGTTTATTACCCAACGTGAATCACTCATAGCATCAGATTAATTATTGAATGAATTCTACAGGTATTCGCTCTTATAATACCGTCGATATAGTATAAAATAACCCCCGTCTCAATGACTGTCAAGTCTTTTGAACTTTTCACCAAAATACATTATGTTATCTGCTATGAAAAAGAAAGTATTCTACGTGTGACATTATCGCACTTTAATTTCATTTCGAAGAGGTTATCGCATGCGTCATATATCTACAATAATAATATTAATAATCTTTCATTTGATAAGTATGAATGCACTCAACAGCAACGAACGGCAGCGCGCCCGGGATCTGGGCATACGGGTAGGAGTGTTTCAACCCGGCGAGCATAATGCCATCACCGATGTTCAGGGAGTTAAAGTCGGTCACAGAACAATAATCGAAGGTGATCGCATCAGGACGGGAGTGACGGCTGTCATCCCGCATGGCGGCAACATGTTTTTAGAGAAAGTACCGGCGGCAATCGAACTGGGAAATGCTTTCGGCAAACTCACCGGTTACCCGCAGGTGGAAGAACTTGGTGAACTTGAAAC